>SKYX01000185.1 GCA_007127655.1 Desulfonatronum sp. | reverse complement strand
TAGGGGAAAGTCGCGCTTTCCCCGGACTCCAGATCCCGGGCATGGACGACCTTGGCTTCGCGATCAATGCGCTCGGCCCGCGTTCGGGTCAGGACGTCCACGCCCTTGGCCTCGTGAAAGAATTTCGGATCACGGATCATGTGAAAGCTGGTGGCCTGCAATTCCTTTACGTCGCTGACGTCCCCGGAAACATAGTACGGAATGCCGCATCCGCCGTAGGAAACCCTGGCCCCCTGGTCGATGATGGTCACCCGGGCGTCCGGCATCAGCCGTTTCAACCGACACGCCGCCTTGGGCCCCAACGCCACTCCGCCGATGATCACAACATTCATGATTTTTATTCCTTTCCTGACAAAGGTTGTTACCGGTCAATCGGCAACGTGAAAAACACACTCGTTCCCTGCCCCGACCGGCTTTCCACCCGGATTTCCCCGCCGTGCTTTTCGATGAAGTCCTTGCAGAGCACCATCCCGAGCCCCGTGCTGCTCTCGCCTTCGGTACCGGGGCGGGCCGTTCTCTGGTCCAGCAAAAAAAGCTCGGACAGCATTTTCTGGTCCATGCCGATCCCGTCGTCATGCACGCTGACCTCGATCCGTGATTCTAGGCACTCGGCTCGGACTTCCACCTTCCCCTCTCTTTTCGTGAACTTGATCGCATTGCTCAAAAGGTTCCGCAGCACGGTGCTGATCATTGACGGGTCCAGCAGCGCGGTCAAGTCATTGGGAACATGGCTCGACAAGACGATGTCTTTTTGTTCCGCCATCGACGTCAAAAAGTGCATGCTGGCATCGACGATATCCGCCAACCGGCATTCCTTCGGCGCAAAATCGATCAGCCCCTGCTGCATCCGCGCCCATTCCAGCAGGTTTTCCAGCAAATCAAACACCCTTTCCGCGCTTTTGTGCAAGCTCCTGGATACTTCCCGTAATTCCTTCAGAGTCCAATCTTCGGCGTCTTCGGCGAACATGCGTGACAACGAGAGCAGGCCGGACATGGGGGATTTGAGATCGTGGGCGATGATCGAGAAAAATCTGTCCTTTTCGGAAAGGGCCTGTTGCAATTGTTCACGGGATTCAAACAGGGCGTCCTCGGCCTTCTTTCTTTCGGTAATGTCCCGCACCGCGGCCACACGCAACAACTCGCCCTGCACTTCAAAGTTCCGGGCCTCGATTTCCGTAAAAATGACCTCTCCGTTCTTTTTGACGCACCTGACGACATATGGGGCCGCGTAATCCTTGACGATATTCTCGAGAACAATCTCCCTGTCGTCTTGATGAATAACCAGTTCCAAAAGGTTTTTCCCCAGCAGTTCATCCCGCCCATAGCCCAACCCCTTGGCCATGGCGACGTTCACATCCCGGACAATGCCGCCTTTATGCAGCACCACCCCTTCCATCGTCAGGTCGGAGAGAAGACGGTAGCGCTCCTCACTCTCCTGCAGATCCTTCTCGATTTTCTTGCGAAACAGCGCTTCCCCGATATGGCTGGCGATCCCCTCCAAAATGGCGATCAGATCCGGACTGAACTTGCCCGGGGCGCGGTGGTTGAGTTGCAACAGGCCGACGATCTCCTGGTTTTTGCGGATGGGAATCAAGGCCACGGAGGAATAACCGTCATGAATACACCGGTTGCGCGGGTTCAGTCGCGGATCATCGGTGGCGGGGAGATCGAGTATCGGGAAGGAATCGTTGGTCCAGCAGCTACCGCCAGGCGTGAACATGGAATTCTCGCTGGAGGGGACCTTTCCAGAAATGACCAGGCCGCAGGTACATTCCAGCTTGGTCGTCCCATCGGGATTGCGGCAAACGCCCCCCTGCGCATCGCGGGCGATCAGAGAATTTTCCATAAGCAGAAAATCCTCGGAAAACCCCGCCTGCTCGTAATAGGGGTAGTCGCCCTGCTCTTGCAGGCGAATCCCCACTGCATCGCAGCCGGAGGCCTGTCTGACGGCCTGGAGGATGCGCCGAATGGACTCGGAAAATTCCGTTGTTTCGTTCAAAACGGCCAGCACGTCGACGGAAAGCCCGCGGTACTTCTCCATGAGCTTTCGCTCCGTGACGTCCTGGACGGTCCCGACCAAGCCGGACACCACCCCATACTCGTCGACCAGCGCGGCCCTGTGAAAGATCACGTCATGCGACCCGCCCCGCGCATCCGAGACCTGGGCGTCATAAACCTGGACGCCGAGGTTCTCGAACAGTTCGGCGTCTTTCGCATGGTACAGCCGCGCGAGTTCCGGGGGATTGACGTCAAAGACGGTCTTACCGACCAGTTCGTCCTTGCTTTTGCCGAAAAAGTCTTCGAAAGCCTTGTTGAATCCCTGGTAGCGGCCTTGCCGGTCCTTGTAGAAAACAGGCATGGGGATGGTTTCGAAAAGGCTGTTCAGGAACGTCTCTTTTGCCCGTAATTGCTCTTCGAGCTTGGCCTGCTCGGTTACGTCGGAGATCACGAGCTTCAGGCTTTCGATATTTTCAGCGTCAGCGTCAGGCTGGTCGCCGGGATCATGCTCCTTTCTCCCAATACACCTGACCTTGATCGGCCTGTGTTTTCCGGTCAGAGAAAAATCCAACTGCTTGCCTTCAGGCATTTTAAAAAAGGCCTTGAATCGGCCATGAAATGTCGGGCGATCTTCGAGAAGCAAAAAATCCGACAACGCCTTGCCGGAAAGCTGGTCCGGAGAAAGCCCAACCATGGTCGCGAACGTCGCGTTGGTCTCCTTGATCACGCCGTGACTCGTAATGATCAGATATCCAACTGGAGCTTCGTTGAAGAGTTTGGCGTACCGGTCTCTGACAACGCGCAACCGGACCTGGGCGTCTCGAAGTTCCTCGTTTTGCAACTCCAACTCGATCTGGTGCACGTGATAATCATGCACGAGCGCCTTGATCTGATCCGGAGAGAATTCCTCAAAGGATCGCCCCGATTCAGCCAAGCGCTCCTCGGCCAGCCTGCGCAACGCGCTCATTTCGTTTTCGGTCATCTTCGTCATGGATACACCCTTTTTCACGCCGCTTCTCAAATACGCCCCTCGACACGTCACCCTTCCACATTCCTGAAAATCCGTAGCCATTCGATTCCCACTTCAGGGGGTTGGATCAAGGCAACGGGTTTCTCGTTCATGTCGGTCCACTCCACTTTCCACAGCACGAACAGCGGAAAAGTCGACTTTTTTGGGAGAGGAGGACGATATTTAGGAGCGTATTGTTAGCCATACCACATATTCACGACAAACTCTTGCTAGCTTTCATCCGGAAACGGCCTTTTTTCCTTTTGGCTGCGTCAGTCTTCACAATTATTTCGTCAACGTACTGAAATACACCTCCTCATAATTGATTGACATCCTTGCCAAAAGAAAAAATTGCTCGTTTCCGAATTGAAAACCGGCAGTTTCAGCATCCGGAAACAAAACAGTTTCCGGATGGAAACTTGCTATATTCATTGCCAGTTGAGATCAAGCCGACATCCACATAACGGCAGGACAATTTTGTTCTCGCCAAATTTTTCCTGCAAAGGCGGCTGGTTTACCCTGTTTGGAACGGCTCGAAACGCCATCACAGGACTCGTACCATCAAGCCGTTGCGGTATAAAAAACAACAACTTGTGCTCTTTGCGCTGGGCAACGCCTTGATGAACGATTCCTGGTTCAGTCAGACAATCGATTCGTCCCAAACAGGGTCAACCAGCCTCATATTTTTCAAATGGTTACGTGAGAACACAATTGCCCTGCACATAACGGCTTAATCCTTTCCCTCTTGCAATTATCGAAAAAACGGGTTTGATGATGGTTTCCGGCAGTGTATTGTCGCCACGGCAACAACTCGGCACATTCTCATTCCAAGCGTGAATTGGTCCGGGATGCCGCGATTAAAAATATCCGACTGTGGGCTGGGAATCGTAAGTAACTTCTCAAAAACTTGTGGCAAGCATGACCTGGATGCCCGCCTTCGAGGGCATGACGAGCTTGGGAGAACATGCCATTTCAGTCATTCCCGTGCGGGTGGGAATCCAGGGGCAGAGGCAATTTCAAAGTTTGCCCGGCCTTTTTGAGCAATTATTGGGAATCGTCACACAGCCAGCGCGGCCTGCCTCGTTTCGCACGGGATGTATGCCGCTGCGGAATGAGTCGGTTCCTGGTCTTTTCAGACACAACGGGGGAGGATCTATGTTCAACTTCATCCACGCCGCGGACATTCACCTGGATAGTCCGTTGCGCGGGGTCGAGGTGCATGAGGAGTCGGCTCGTGAGGAAATCCGGGGAGCGACGCGTCGGGCCTTTGACAATTTGGTAGATCTGGCCCTGCGGGAGCGGTCGGCTTTTATTCTGTTGGCCGGGGATCTGTTCGACAGCGACTGGAAGGATTTCAACACCGGTTTGTACTTTGCCCAGCGCATGGCCCGTTTGCGGGAAGCCGAAATCCAGGTGTTCATCGTATCCGGCAATCACGACGCGGTCAGCCACGTCAGCAAGGCCTTGCATCTGCCGGAAAACGTGCATGTTTTTTCCCCTCGCAAACCGCAAACCCACAAGCTGGAGTCCATTCAGGCGGCCATTCACGGCCAGAGCTACGCGACCCGGGTGGTGTCCGAAGATCTGAGCCGGAACTATCCAGCCCCGGTGGAGGGCTCTTTCAACATCGGATTGCTGCACACCGCCCTGACCGGCCGGGAAGGGCATGAAGTCTATGCCCCGTGTACGGAGGACGGACTCCGCGCCAAAGGCTACCAGTACTGGGCCCTGGGGCACGTCCACGGGCGGGAGATCGTTCAGGAGGGTGATCCCTGGATCGTATTCCCCGGCAACCCCCAGGGACGGAATATTCGGGAAACCGGACCCAAGGGCTGCTCCCTGGTCACGGTCAATGAGGGTGCGGTAACGAACCTGGAGCACGTGGATTTGGACGTGCTGCGTTGGAATCTGTGCACGGTGGATGTCACGGGGTGCCGGACCCGGGAAGCCGTTCTGGAAAAAACCCGCGACGGACTGCTGCGGTCCCTGGACAGCGGAGAGGGGCGTCCGGTGGTCACCCGCCTGGAACTGCGCGGGGCCACGACCATGCACCAAAAGCTTCAGGCCAATCTCATCCCTTGGGCGGACGCGCTGCGCACCCAGGCCGCGGACTTGGGCGGGGAGAGGCTGTGGCTGGAAAAAATTCGATTGCGGACCAGGGAACAACTGGACCTGGACACCTTGATCCAGAGCAACGAAGCCTTGGGTGGACTGGTCAGGAGCCTCCTGAATCTGGATCTGGATGCCCAGGCCCTGCGCGAAATCGACCCGGACTTCGACGCGTTTCAAAACAAATTGCCGGCCGAGCTGCTCAGCGGTGAGGAAGCCTTTGATCCGCTCCACCCCGGGCAGTGGGCTGAAATCCGCGAGGACGTCAAAAACCTGCTGGTGGCCCAACTTCTGGAGTCAGGAGCCCGCCCATGAAGATCAACCGCCTGCAACTCACGGCCTTTGGCCATTTCACGAATTTTCATCTGGATTTTACCTCCCCGACCCCGGGCTTGCATGTGGTTTTCGGGCCCAACGAAGCCGGAAAAAGTACCGCCTTGCGGGCCATCCGGGCTCTGCTCTACGGGATTCACTCGCAAACTTCGGATAATTTCAAGCATGAATACAAAAAATTACTCATCGGGGGGACGCTTCAAAACCTGGACGGCCGGGAGCTGACCTTCTGGCGTCGCAAACGCAACGTCGGCGATTTGCTGGACGCGGATCAGCAGGTCATGGAGCAGCGGGTTCTGGACGAATTCCTGCACGGAATTGACGATCCCCTGTTTTGCTCCCTGTTCGGGATCAATCATGAATCACTGATTTCCGGTGGCAAGGACATTCTCGAACAGCAGGGAGACGTGGGGCAGGCCCTGTTTTCCGCCGGCGTGGGCCTGGCCTCGTTGCATGAGATCATCTCCGGGCTGGAGCAGGAAGGCGCCAATCTGTTCAAGGCCGGAGGGAGCAAGCCGGAATTGAACCAGGCTATCAAACGCCACCGCGAGCTGAAATCCGAAATCAACAAACTCAGTTTGGCTGGAACGGAATGGAAAAGTCGACGGCGCTCCCTGGATGACGTTACCACGCAGTTGGATCAGGCACGGCGCCAGAGTCAGGAACTCAGGGCGCAACTGGCGGGCTTGAGCCGCCTGCACCGCGCCCTTCCGTATCTGAGCAAGCGCGACGCCCTCCTGGAAACCCGAACCGGGTTGCACGATGTCGCCCGACTCCCTGCGAATTTTTCCGAACGGACCAGGCAGGCCCTGGACCAGAACGCGACCGCGGCCCAGGTCCGCCGCGAGGCATTGGCCCGCCGTGAGCACGTGGAGCGAAACATGGCCGAGTGCGTGGTGCGTCAGGAGATTCTGGACCAGGCCGAGAGCATCGACGCGCTGCACAAGCAGTTGGGCATGCTGCACCAGGCCCACCAGGATCGTCCTGATCTGCACGGCGATCTGCTGCGCTGCAGGGCCGAGGCCGAGACCCTGCTGGCCCAGGCGGCCCCGGCCCTGGACGTGACGCAGGTTGACGAGATCAAGGCATTGGTGGGCAACAGCCAGGCCATCCACTCTCTGGGCAACCGCTTTGCCGGACTGGAAGCGGCCCTGAGCCAGGCCCAGGACCTTCATGTCACTGCGTCCAGGACCCTGAAAGAGGTGGAACTTGCCTTGGCCGGATTGCCGGATGTGCCGGATTTGAGCAGCTTGTCCGCCGCGGTCAAGCTGGCCCAGAAGGCCGGAGACCTGGACGCCCAACTGCGCCGCCTGGAGGCGGATGCCCTGGCGCTGAACCAGGCCGCGGCCGGGGAACTCCAGCGCATCGGTCTATGGAGCGATGCTTCCGATTCCCCCGAGCACTTGGCAAACCTGGCACGCCTGGCTCTGCCCTCCATGGAAACCATTGAGACATTTTTGGACCGCTTCCGCGAGCAGGAAGACCGGCGACGGGACAATAAGGCTCAGCAAGCGGGCGTCCGCGATGAACAGGAACGTGTTGGGCGGGACATTGCGATCATCAAACAAACCGGACAGGTGATCACCGAGGACGACCTGACTCGACGCAGGGCGCACCGTGATCAGGGCTGGCGACTGATCCGACGGGTCTGGCTGGAAGGCGAACAACCTGGGGAGGAAGTTCGCGCCTACGCCCAGGATCGCGACCTCCCCACGGCTTTTGAGGCCGGGATGCAGGAGGCTGACCGGTCCGCGGACCATCTACGCTCCGCCGCGGAGCGCGTCCACCAGTATGTTTCCCTGCGAACCGAGGCCCAAAAGCTGGGAGATCGTCGTCTCCGGCTGGAACAGGAAGCGGCCGCCCTTAATCAGGAACAAAACGATCTGCACACCCAATGGTTGGAATTATGGTCCCCGCTGGGCATCGCGCCGCGAACGCCCAAGGAAATGCGCACCTGGACGGAACGGTGTCTGGAATGCCGCCGCAACGTCCTGGATGCCCATAAATGCCTCGTGGGGAAAGAACCGATCCGGGCCCACCGCCAGGAGCTGCAGAATCGGCTGCTGGGGGAACTGCGCCGGGTCAACGGCGGACCAAGATATATGGGAGACATGGGAGACGTGGGCGAGGAACTCACGCCGCTGCTCACCATGGCCGAGGAACGGCTGACGACCCTCAAGGTCCTCCAGGATCAGGCCAAGAGCCTCCAGAAAGACCGCGGCCGCCTGACCAGGGAACGGGACCAGGCCGCAAAAACCCTGGAGCAACGCCAGACCGCCATGGACCAGTGGCAAGTCCGCTGGGCCGAGGCCCTGGCCGGATTCGGCCTGTCCGCCCAGACCACTCCGGTGGCCGCGGCCGGTATCCTGGAAGCCTTGAGCGCCTGCCTGACCAAAATCAACGAGGCGGATCAATGCCGGAGCCGGATCGCGAACATCGACTCGGCCATCCAACGCTTCGAGGCCGCCGCCCGGTCCTTGACGCAATCCGTTGCCGCCACGGAACTGGAAGGGCTACCCATGGAGCAGGCCGTGGTCAAGCTGCAAGCCATGCTCCAGGAGAGCCGGACCCAAAAAATGCGCCGAGATGGATTTCAGGCGGATCTGGAGCGTCTGAACACGGACATGCTTCAGGCCCAGCTCAACCTGGAGCGAACCGAAGAACAGCTCAGGGAATTGCGCCTCCTGGCCGAAGCCGGGTCTGTCGAGGAGCTGCGCGAAAAACAGCAACGCTTCGAGCACTGGCTCGTGGTTCAGGCGGAACTGGAACGGCTGGAGCAAACCCTGCTGGAGATCGGCGAAGGAGTGGCCCTGGAAGACCTGGACCGGCAACGTCGCGAAGGAGATCCCGACGCCTTGCCGGGACAGATCGCGGCTCTGCGTGAACAACTTGAGGGCGAGCAGGAACCGTTGATCAACGCTTTGTCCGAACGCAAGGGCGAGCTGCGCTCGGAGCTACAGCGCATGGATGGGAGCGACCTCGCGGCCCAAAAGGAGGGCGAAGCCCAGAGCGTCCTGGCCGGAATGCGCCGCCTGGCCGATCGGTACATTCGCGTTCGGCTGGCCGCATTGCTCCTGAAACGGGAAATCGAACGCTATCGCCAGGAACACCAGGGCCCCATCCTGGCCGCGGCTTCCCGCTATTTTTCCGATCTGACCCTGAATGGCTATTCTGGACTGCGCTCGGACCTGGACGACAAGGGCCGGCCCGTGCTGGTGGGGGTCAGCGACCAGGACGGCCTGAAGACCGTCGAGGAAATGAGTTCCGGCACCCGGGACCAGCTCTACCTGGCCCTGCGTCTGGCCACCCTGGAGTGGCGGCTCCAAAGCCACGAACCCATGCCCTTCATTGCCGACGACATCCTGGTCAACTTCGACGACCAACGCACCCGGTCCACCCTCCGCTGCCTGGCCGACCTGGGCAAGCGCAACCAGGTCATCCTCTTCACCCACCACGGCTGGGTCGTGGACACGGTCCATCAACTCAACACCCCGGACCACGTCCGGATCCACCCCCTGGAGCCCTTGCCCGGATACGTCCCGATCCGATACGTCACCAAAGGAGGTCGATTCCTCTGAACGCCAAATCTAAGCCGATGCCGTCACTGAACGACGATGCGGCCGACGAAGAATTTGTCGCCAGGTCAGATCTGTCTCAGCAGGACCTTTCCGAGTTCAAACCAATGCGATTCGAGTTTGAGCCGAAAGTGGCTGCGTTGAACATGCGCCTGCCTCTCTGCTGGAAGCGGTAAAGGCAAAAGCAAGGGCAAAGGCAAAGGGCGTCCCGGATATGCGCTACGTGCGGATGCTCCTGGAAACTGACGTGGCACGGTCCAGTGAGCCGTGACCGTGACCGAAATTGAAAACCGTTTACGGAGAAGACGAGATGTTCTCAATTGATCCAACAATGATCCGCCGGGCGGCGGATTCCGGAACCATCTTCGAGCGTGGAAAAAAGTTACACGCTCAGGGCGCGTACCACATGCTGGAAGCAGACCGGGAGGCGATGCGCTTTGTCTATGAAATCGACGGAAGTTACGGCGACTATCTGACGGAGATTCAGTTCACGCAAGGCATGCTGCACAGGTCCTGCTCCTGCCCGTATCCCGGCCAGGGCTGCAAACACGTGGTGGCCGTGCTCTTTGACGTGGCCAAGCTGCTTGCGCGTGACGCACCCGACACGACGGACACG
>SKYX01000080.1 GCA_007127655.1 Desulfonatronum sp. | reverse complement strand
CGTTGACCCGGGTCAGTCACCGCCTCCCCCCGGTCCAGCCCCGGGATGGGGGAACTCGGGTGGCGGAAAGCGGGTATTGATCAATATCTGGGGAACAGGAGAGCGTTATGAGGGGAAACTAAACGGTCAGGGCGTTTTGGGATTCGGAGGCCGGGGTCTGGGTGGCGGAAAGCGACGATGTTCCTGGATTGGTCACTGAAGCGGAGACCATGGAACTCCTGGTTGAAAAACTCCATGGTCTCATTCCGGAGCTTCTGGAGGAAAATGGAGTCCTGACCGCTGGGATACGTCGGGAAATTCCGTTTTGCATTTACGGCCAACGCTTGGAAACATTGGCATATGGCTGACTTTGCCGAAAGCGTGCGACGTGTTTTGACCAAGGCGGGCTGTTTTCTTATCCGCTAGGGCAAGGGGGACCATGAAATTTGGTACAGCCCGATTTCTCATACCCGATTTTCCGTGGATGGGAAAATCAAGTCGCGTCACACAGCCAATGGCATTCTGAGACAGGCAGGATTACCGAAACAGTTTTAGCGGTGGTGATCAGGCCTTGCGGGGCAACGCGCAGGCAGGGTTGGCGAAAAAAGCGGTGTGGATGGCCGTGACGGCCTTGTGCAGGTCGGTTTCGCGGACGATGAAGTAGAGGGCGGCCGGGGAAGGGCCGAAGGCGATCATTTCGATGTTCACCTGGCACTGGGCCGCGGCGCTGAAGCAGGCCGCTGCAATGCCCGGTTTGGTGGACAGTCCCTTGCCCACCACGGCGATCAAGGCCTTGTTCGTGCTTTTTTCCAGCTTGCGGTAGGGGCGGGGATGCAGGCCGGCCAGGGCCAGGGCGGCCGGTTCCAGGTCCCGGCGGGAGAGCAGCAGGCTGATGCAGGTCTGGGAGGTGACCACGGACTTGATGTTCACCCCCCGGGCGGCCACGGAAGCGGCCACCTCGCTCAGAATGCCCCGTCGCTTGCCCACTCCTGAGGCATGCACTTTGAGAATGGCGATGTCCGTGGTGTAGGCCACGCTTTTGATCACGCCGGGAGCGGCCTTGCCCCTGGCCGTGATCCGGCTGCCGACCTTGTCCGGCCGGAGCGTGTTGGTGATGACGATGGACAGGCCTTTTTTGCGCAGGGGCTCCACGGTCCGGGGGTGCAGGATCTTCGCTCCAAAATAGGCCAGTTCAGCGGCTTCGTCGTAGGACAACTCCGGGATCAACTTGGCCTGTGGTACGAATTTCGGGTCCGCGCTGAGGAATCCGTCCACGTCCTTCCAGATTTCCAGCACCTCGGCCCCGGAAATGGCCGCGAACACGGCTGCTGAATAGTCGCTGCCTCCGCGTCCGAAGGTCGTGGTTTCTCCGTCCGCGTTAACGCCGTAAAATCCGGGAATGATGGTGATCTGTCCGCCGTTGAGGCGGCAGGCGAGCCGCTCCTGGAAATTGTTTTCCGACGGAGCCAGAAGGGCCGTAGCGTCTCCGAATTTGCCGTCCGTGATCACGCCGATTTCTTCTGGCAGCCGACAGGACGCCTTGCTGCCCCGGGCATTGAGGATCGCGGCCAGGAGTTGGGCGCAGATTTTTTCGCCGAACCCACTGATGGCGTCGACCATCCGCGGGGTGACATCCTTGGTGTAGTGCAGGCCGTAGAACAGCCGTTCCAGGCGGGCCAGGGTTTTGCCCAGTTCGCGGGAGTAGGCCCGGACGTCCTTGTCGTCGCGGATCAGGTGCCGGGCTACCAGCATGTGCTTGTGCTTCAGCCGGTCCATGACCCGGCCCACGGCTTCCTCTTCGGCCACGGCCTGAGGCATGGCCTCCAAAAGCAGGTCCGTCACCCCGCCCAGGGCTGAAACCACGATGATGTTGCCCTGGCCGCGGGTGACCAGCAAATCCAGGATGGCGGCGATGGTTTCCTTGCCGCTCAGGCACCCTCCGCCGATTTTGACGACTTTCATGCGCTAACGTCCGGGCTCGTCGGCTCGAAGCGACTGGTGCGCTCCATCGGAATGAATCCGGCCTGGATGATGATTTCCATGATCTGGTCCCGGGTCATGCCCTTGGGGGTCTCGGCTCCGGCGGCGTGCCCGATGCGCTCCTCGACGATGGTCCCGTCGAGGTCGTCCGCGCCGTACCATAGACCCATCTGGGCCGCCTTGATCCCGGTCATCACCCAGTAGGCTTTCAGGTTCCGGACATTGTCCAGGACGATGCGGGATACGGCCAGCATCCGCAGGATGTCCAGGCCGTCCGGGCCTTTGGCCCGGAGATCGTTGTGTCGAGGCTGGTAGGGCAAGGGAATAAAGCACATGAATCCGCCGGTGCGATCCTGCAGATCCCGGAGGGCCAGAAGGTGGTCCAGGCGGTCGGCCCAGGTTTCGATGTGGCCGAAGAGCATGGTGGCGTTGGAGCGGATGCCCAGCTCGTGGGCCAATTGGTGGATCTCCAGCCATTGTTCCCCGGAAACCTTTTCCGGACAGAGCTTGGCACGCAGTGCCGGGGAAAAAACTTCCGCGCCGCCGCCGGGCAACGCGTCCAGGCCGGCGGCCTGGAGGTCCTGCAGCACCCGGCGTGGGGATATGCCGCCGCGCTGGGCCAGAAAGGCCACCTCCACGGCGGTGAAGGCCTTGACCGAGGCATTGGGGCGGGCCTGCTTCACCGCGCTAACCAGGTCCAGGTAATACTGGTAGGGCAGCTCCGGGTTCAGGCCGCCGACGATGTGGATCTCTCGAACCGGTTCGTCGCCCCGGGAGCGGACCCGATCCACGGCCTCATCCACGCTCAAGGTGTAGGCGTCCTCGTCCTCGACCCGGCGGCTGAAGGCGCAGAATCGGCAGGCATTCTGGCAAATGTTCGTGTAGTTGAGGTGCTGGTTGTAGACGAAATAGGCGTTTTGGCCATGCAGCTCGGAGCGCCGGGCTAGGGCCAGCCGTCCCAGGACATGGATGTCGGCCTCCTGGGCCAAGGTCAAGGCCTCGTCTCGACTGAGCCGGGTATTGCCGACTACCTTCTCAATGATGCGGTCAAGCACGCGGGGTTCTCCTCGCTTCGACGTTCCTTTGCCGCTCACCGGAAAACCCACAAAGGGCCTTGAACGCGAAGCTCTTCTTCCACCGAGCCGAGAATTTTTTTCCAGAGTGACTGGTCTCGCTTCGGGTCTTCAATAAGGTCGACA
The DNA here is from genome assembly GCA_007127655.1 of Desulfonatronum sp. Taxonomy (GTDB): domain Bacteria; phylum Desulfobacterota; class Desulfovibrionia; order Desulfovibrionales; family Desulfonatronaceae; genus Desulfonatronum. The sequence continues at coordinate 6,492 of SKYX01000080.1, read as the reverse complement.
CGCTCGTCGATCTCGGCAATGGACCGCAGCAAGTCTAAAGCCTCCTCTTGGCCGCCGATGGCATCGATCAGCCCGAATTCCAGGGCTTGTAAGCCGGTCATGATCCGGCCATCGGCGATTTTCTCCACCTCTTCCAGGGGCATATCCCGGCCCTGGGCGATATCCCGCGTGAACTGGCCGTGCATGTCCATGACCACGGCCTGAAGATAGGCCCGTGTCTCCGGAGTCAGCTCCTCGAAGGGCGTCACGGCGGACTTGAACTCGCCACTGGCCAGGGACTCCCGCCGGATGCCCAGCTTTTCCATCAGGCCCTGGAGGTTGGTCAGTTCCATCCGTACCCCGATGCTTCCGGTGAGGGTTCCCGGATTGGCCATGATTTGATCTCCGGCCACGGCCACGTAATAGCCGCCGGAAGCGGCCACGGCCCCCATGGAGACGACAACCGGCTTGCGCTCGGCCAAACGTTGCAGACCTCGATGTAACTCCTGAGACGGACCGACCACCCCACCGGGCGAGTTGACTCGGACCAAGACGCCCAGGACCGTGGGATCTTCGCGCAGGCGGCGAATCCAGTTCAGGTCGTCCGTGGGGTCCAGGATCATCCCCTCGATGTGCACCACGCCAATCTTGGGACTGGAAAAGGCCAGAAACGCGCCGGGGTGCTTGTCGGCGTAAGAACGCCAAACGGCCATGGCCCCGGAAACCAGGGCCACGGCCGTGAACATCAACAGTAATCCAAAGAGGAATGGATGACGCTGACTGAAGCTGGGTTTAGTCTTCAGGTGTTCCATCCTCGATATTTTGTCGGATCAAATCGCCCAAGTTCGTGCTGGCGGCCTGGGTGGAGGACCCGACATTGCCGTGGAACTCCCGACCCTTCTTCATCTCGTCTTCCTCCAAGGCTTTAATGGACAAGCCCAGGCGGCGTTCATCCGCGCTGACGTGGATGACCCTGGCCTGAATGACCTGGCCTTCCTGGAACAGCTCACTAGGCTTTTTGATCTTCTTCCGACTGACCTCGGAAACGTGGACCAAGCCTTCAATCCCTTCCTCGACCTCGATGAACAGGCCGAAGTCCGTGATGTTGGTCACAGTGCCGGAAATGGTGGAGCCCACGGGATAGCGCTGGGGTACCAAAGACCACGGATCTTCCGTGAGCTGCTTGACGCCCAGGGTGAACTTCTCGCTGCCCTTGTCCACGGTAAGCACCTTGGCCTGGACCACGTCCCCGACCTTGTACATCTCGCTGGGATGGCGGACTTTTTTGGTCCAGGAAATGTCGGACACGTGGATCAGGCCATCGATGCCGTCCTCGATGCCCACGAACATGCCGAATTCGGTGATGTTCTTGATAGTCCCCTCGAGCACGGTGCCGTCCGGATACTTCTCGCCGACCACGTCCCACGGATTGGGCGCGACCTGCTTCATGCCCAGGGAAATGCGCTTCTTTTCCTGATCCACGCCCAGGACGATCACGTCCACAGCGTCGCCAACCCGAACCATCTGGGAAGGATGACGCAGCTTGCGGGTCCAGGACATTTCAGAGATGTGCACCAAGCCTTCCACACCGGGCTCCAGCTCCACGAACGCACCGTAGTCCACCAGGTTGGTGACCTTGCCGGTCAGGCGGGTGTCTTCCGGGAATTTAGCCGCGATATTGGTCCACGGATCCGGGACCAGCTGCTTCAGGCCCAGGGAAACTTTCTGGTTTTCCTTGTCGAAGTTGAGGACCATCAGTTCCAGATCGTCGCCGATTTGGACCATTTCCTTGGGATGGCGGATACGCTTCCAGGCCATGTCCGTGATGTGCAGCAGACCGTCCAGCCCGCCGAGATCGACGAACACGCCGTAGTCGGTGATGTTCTTGACCTTGCCCTCAATCGTCTGGCCTTCCTCAATATTCTGGAGCAGAGTCTGACGCATGCTGTCGCGTTCTTCCTCAAGCAGGACGCGGCGGGACACAATGACATTGCTGCGACGGCGATTGACTTTCAGAACCCGGAATTCGAAGTCCTGACCCACCAGGGCATCCATGTCCGGTACCGGTCGCAGATCCACGTGGGAGCCGGGCAAAAAGGCTTCCACGCCGTCCACGTCCACATGATAACCGCCCTTGATGCGTTTGGTGATCGTCCCCGTGATAATCTCGTTGGAATCCAGGACGCCCTCAAGCTTGTCGAACAGCTGCATCCGCTTGGCTTTTTCCCTGGACAGGAGAATCGAGCCTTCTCCTTCGTTTTTCTTGATCACGTAGACGTCGATCTTGTCGCCCATCTTGATCGTGAGATTTCCGTCCTGGTCCTTGAATTCCGCGGACGGAATCTGACCCTCGGACTTGAAGTTCACGTCCACCAGGATGTGATCTCCGTCGATTTTGACAACCTCACCTTGAACGATGCTTCCTTCATCGACATCGCCGAAATCGTCGTTCAAATACTGCTCCAGCTCTGCCTCGAAGTTGAGTTCCATCTCCTGGTCGAACTGATCCTGCGTCTCGTCTGTTGTGTTGGTCATTGTGTTCCCCCTGAACCTTGTCCTACGACAGAAATTTTTTGCTACGCCCTAACAGAACAAACCGACGTTGACAACTGTCGCCACCCTTGCCGCCCCGGAAAATCGTTTTTCGTATCTCATCCGTCCTTTGGAGTAAACCGAGGGGACGGCACCTCCTGGGGGAGGCAGGCAGGCGCCCTGATCAACGGTGATTTGGGCGGCGCTCATAGTGACGGCGAATATCATTGCTTTTTTCGTTTTTTCAATGCGCGTGCTTTGCCGAGGCGAAATTCCAGCCCTGCAACAACCCGAAGCATCCGGCCAGCATCATGTCTCCGCCTGGGGCGAGGAACACGGCTCCGGTGTCCTGAAGCAGGGCGCGGCGGGGACCGAGGACGTAGGTGGGGGCGAATCCGCCTGCCGCTGGCGGCAGGTCCAGGGTCAGACAGCCATGGCCGTATTGGTCCATGACCTGCTGGTGGGTCAGCAGGCCTTGGCGGAACAGGTCCAGGTCGGCCAGGACGTCGTCCCGGCTTCGGTTGGAATGCTGCTCATAGACGCCGAGGATCTGGTCCTGAAAGAGCAGAAACCCCAGGACGTGGCTGTTGCCCACGTTGACCACGCAGACGCCTTGGGTGCGCTGGCGTTCCCGGACCTCGGGCTCGAAGAGCGCGCCGAGCACCGCGGCGGCGCCGGTGTCCGCCACCAGTCCGGCCCCGATACGCGCCTTCAGGGTGCGCAGACGGGTCAGCTGCGGGGGCGGGTCGGCAAAGACCAGGGCTTCGGGGCGTCCCTGGGCCTGGAGCAGGAAGTCGCGCCAGAGCTGGAACCGGCCGACGCGGTTGCTGGAATCCGGGTGGTAGCCGTGATCCTGGGCCGCGGCCAGGATCAGGTCCGGGTAGTCCAACCCGGCTGTGGCCAGGAAAGTCCGCCAAAAACCCGGATCAAAGTCGGCCAGGTGCAGCGGAGTGTGGCCGGGCGGGCAGGTTGCGGTCAGGTCCACGCCCATGGACCGCACCCGGTCCGGGTTGTCTCCCAGGGAGAACGCCGCTTCGGGGTGGGCTGCCAGAGGCAGCCCCTGTTCCAAATGTGCGCGGACAGCCTGAAAAAAACCTCCGCCCATGTTGTCTCCATGGAGCCAGACGGCCCGCCGGGCCGCTGTCAGGGCCGCGAGCCGCCCGGCAATCACCCGGGCCGGGGAAGGCAGCACGAACTTGGGGCAGTTCTCCGGCTGCTCCCCGGGGATGTGCAACAGCACGTCCTGGGTGCCGCTGCCGATGTCCAGGCAAAGGATGCTCCGGGGACTCGTCTCGATCTTCCGGGGCGCAACCAAAGGTTTCAAAGTGGCTTGATCGCTTTTGCAGGCGCACTGTTTAGGCATGGGTCAGTACCAAGCCTTCGTCGCCGATGTCGATCCGGATTGTTTGGCCATCCATAATCCGACCGGCGATTATCTCCTTGGCCAGCGGGGTTTCCAAGCGTCCCTGTAAATACCTGCGCAAGGGCCTGGCGCCGTAGATCGGATCGTAGGCCTCCCGGGCGATGAAGTCCCGAGCCGGGCCCGTTAACTCGATCTCGATTTTGCGATCGGCCAGGCGCCCGCGCAGTCCCTGGAGCAAAAGATCGATGATCTGCTTGATTTGCTCCAAAAGGAGCGGCTTGAACAAAACCACTTCGTCCACCCGGTTCAAGAACTCCGGTCGAAAGTGGGTACGCAGAGTGCCCATGACCTCTTCGCGAACGCCGGGTCGCAGCTCGCCTTCCGGGGTAATGCCTTCCAGCAGATACTGGGAGCCCAGATTGGACGTCATGATGATGATCGTGTTCTTGAAATCCACGGTTCGGCCATGGCTGTCAGTCAGCCGCCCGTCATCCAGAATCTGGAGCAAGGCGTTGAAAACGTCGTGATGGGCTTTTTCAACCTCGTCGAAGAGAACCACGCTGTAGGGTTTACGGCGGACCGCTTCAGTGAGTTGGCCGCCTTCGTCGTAGCCGATGTAGCCCGGAGGCGCGCCGATCAGCCGGGCCACGGTGTGCTTTTCCATGTACTCGGACATGTCCAGGCGGATCATGTTGTCCTCGGTGTCGAAGAGCGCCTGGGCCAGCGTCTTGCAAAGTTCGGTCTTGCCCACGCCGGTGGGGCCGAGGAAAATGAACGAGCCGATGGGCCGGTTGGGGTCCTTCAGTCCGGCCCGGGCCCGAAGCACGGCGTCGGCCACGGCTTTCACCGCCTCGTCCTGACCCACCACCCGCTCGTGCAGGGTGTCGCCCAGGCGGAGCAGCTTCTCCCGCTCTCCTTCCAGGAGTCGCGAAATCGGAATCCCGGTCCAGCGGGAGATAATTTCGGCCACGTCGTCCGGACCGACCTCTTCCTTGACCATCCGCACCCCGCCGGACTCGGCGGTCATCTCGTCGTCCTGGGCGGAGAGCATCTTTTCTAGTTGGGCCAGCTTGCCGTAGCGCAGCTCGGCCACCCTGTTCAGATCATAGGCCCGTTCGGCTTCCTCGATTTCCAGACGGACCTTTTCTATCTCTTCCTTGACGTTACGCAACTCGTCGATGGTTTGCTTTTCCTTTTCCCACTGGGCCAGGAGCGTGCCTTGGGTTTCCTTGAGATCGGCCAATTCTTTTTCCAGCTTTTCCAGGCGGTCACGGGAGCTTTCGTCCGTCTCGCGCTTCAGGGCTTCCCGCTCGATCTCCAATTGGAGCACCTTGCGGTTGATCTCGTCCAGTTCCGATGGCAGGGAGTCGATTTCCGTGCGCAGCATGGCCCCGGCTTCGTCGATCAGATCAATGGCCTTGTCCGGAAGCTGGCGGTCCGTGATGTAGCGGTGGGAGAGTACCGCGGCTTCGACAATGGCGCTGTCGTTGATCCGCACCCCGTGATGCACCTCGAAGCGTTCCCGCAGGCCGCGCAGGATGGAGATGGTGTCTTCCACGCTGGGTTCTTCAACCAGCACGGGCTGGAAGCGGCGCTCCAGGGCCGGGTCCTTTTCGATGTGCTTGCGATACTCGTCCAGGGTAGTGGCCCCGATGCAGTGCAGTTCGCCCCGGGCCAGCATGGGCTTAAGCAGGTTGCCCGCGTCCATGGCCCCTTCGGCCTTGCCCGCGCCGACAATGGTGTGGATTTCGTCGATAAACAGCAGAATCCGGCCTTCGGACTGCTGAACCTCCTTAAGTACGGCCTTAAGCCGCTCCTCGAACTCGCCCCGGTACTTGGCCCCGGCGATGAGCGCGCCCATGTCCAGGGAGAAAACGGTCTTGTCCTTGAGCCCCTCGGGCACGTCCTGCTTGAGGATGCGCTGGGCCAAGCCCTCCACGATGGCCGTCTTGCCCACCCCGGCCTCGCCCACCAGGACCGGGTTGTTCTTGGTCCGCCGGGAAAGGACTCGGATGCAGCGGCGAATTTCCTGGTCCCGGCCAATGACCGGGTCCAGCTTGCCCTTGCGGGCTTCCTCCACCAGGTCGCGACCGTACTTCTGCAGGGCCTCGTACGTGTCTTCCGGATTGGCCGAAGTGACCCGCTGGTTGCCGCGGACTTCGGTGAGCACGGCCAGGACGCGGTCCGGGGTCAGGTTGAACTGCTTGTTCACCCGCCCGACGGCTGTGGAGGAGGGTTCCTCCAGAAGGGCCAGCAGGACGTGCTCCACACTGACGTATTCGTCCTGCATCTTCTTGGCTTTTTCCTGGGCCTTGAGCAGGACGCTGTTCAGACGCGGGGTCACCACCACCTGGCCGGGCTGGGCCCCGGGACCGCTTATCTTGGGCAGCTTGCCGATCTCGCCTTCCAGGGCTTGCACGTAATTTTGCGCCTTGACCCCTGCCCGATCCAGTAAGCGGGATGCGAGTCCGTTCTCCTGGCTGACCAGGGCCAGGAGCAGATGCTCCACGTCGATTTGCTGATGCCCGAAACGAATGGCCGCGGCCTGTGCTTCGGCCAGGGCTTCCTGGGATTTTTGGGTGAATTTGTTCATGTCCATGGTGGATTTTCCTTAAAGT
>SKYX01000297.1 GCA_007127655.1 Desulfonatronum sp. | reverse complement strand
GCCACCATCACGAACCTGATGATAGCCATTGTGGGGGCGTTTGCCGCCATCGTGGTCATGTCCGTTGGTTTCGCCTATTGGGACCGGCGGACCATGTTGCGGCCGCTGGAGGAAGAGGTCGTCAAGATAAAAAAGACCGTCGCGGACAAGGTGGAAATCCAGCTTCAAGAGGTGACCACCAAAGTCGCGTCCCTGGAAAAGCAGGTAGCCCAGACGTCGGAGGCCGAGGCTGGAAAGAGGCGGCGTATCCAAGACGCCCTGGCCGAGATGGGGAGCAAGGGTGGCGAGGATGCCCGGTTGGCGGCATTTTTTCGGGGGATGTTGTAGACGCCCGGCGCCCCTGTATGGCGACTCCAAGAGATTGCTTGCCCTGCTGCGCCACAACCAGTATATTTTCCTCTCCGAGACCATTTGCGGTTTTTACCACGCGGATCCAGGGCTTTTGAACATGTTTCAGAAAATGAAGAAGCTGTGAGTTCCATTCTCCTGGTTCATCGCGGTGCCTTGGGGGATTTCCTGATGGCTTGGCCGTCCATACTGGCCGTCCGCGAGTGGTTTGCGGATCAGGCCGTGTTTTGGGCTGGTTCCTCCAGTCGATTATCCTGGTTGCGGCCTTTGGGCGTGAAGCCGTGCTCTTTGGAGATGCGACGGGGCATGGACGCATTGTTCCTTGGCGAGCCGTGGCCGGTGGAATTTGCGGACGCGCGGGTTTTCTGGTTCGTGCTGGATACGGATCCACCGGTTCAGGCGCACTCTCGGCTACATGTACTGCGCGGCATTTCCGGTTCCGGACGGGGCTCGACCACGTCGCCCAGGGATGCGTATGCCCAGGGGCTGCGCAAACTTGGCATCAGCTGGAATCCTGACTGGCCGGCTGTCTGGCGAGGGCTTTTCGGGGAATGGGGGAGTGGGCAGGGGAGGGAAGAGGGCCGCGAGATTTTGCTCTTTCCCGGAGCCGGACACCCAGCCAAGCAATGGCCCCTTGTACAATTTTTTGAACTGGCCCCGTGGCTCCAGGAGCAGGGCCGAAGCGTTCGGTTCGTGCTTGGACCGGCTGAGTTGGATCGAGGGATGGAGGTCTCCGGCTATCCTGTCAGTTGTCCGGATTCATTAGAGGTCTTGCAGGAGCTGCTTTTGAGCGCACGTCTGGTGGTGGGCAACGACAGTGGGCCGATGCATTTGGCGGGCATGCTGGGCGTGCCGGGCGTGGTCTTATTCGGGCCAGCCTTGGAGGCGCAGTGGGGTCCTGTGGGACTGCGGGGCATTGGTCAGGAGCTTGCCTGTCGCCCGTGTACGCGAACCGGGCGGATATCATGTGCCGATCCTCTTTGCATGCGGGAGATTCCCCAGAATATGGTTCGCCGGGAAGTGGCCGCCCTCTTGGCTCGATGAGCAGGTCGGGCCGTGAATGTTCGTAAATCATCAAAAAAAATGGCAAAAATGACCCTGGATGCCCCCCCGTCTGCACGAGGGCAGGCTTCGCGGGCATGACGAGCTTGGGAGAGCTTGCCATAAACAGTGGTTCCCGCGCAGGCGGGAATCCAGTGGTAACGGAGCTTTCATACGTTGCCCAGTCTTCTTGAGCAGTTACGAAGGTCCTCTTTTATACCCGGCAATGGGCGCAAAAAAACCGGTTTTGCTTCAGGGTGGGCTGCCCAGAAACAAAACCGGCTTTTACAAAAGGAGGAAGGTTATTTGGTTGTAGCAAGCAGGATGCCAAACACAGATATTCGCTTCTCTTCGGTCAGGCGAGCACGGACGTTGAGTCGAAAACCTTGTCATACCCTCACTTTTCCCGGAATGCCATTTCGTCGTCTCAACCCCATGGAGCATGTCGCGGGCCAGGTATCATGATCAATGACGTACAAAAAATTGTACCCTGAGTTGGAATGTCTTGGTTTTCGGTAAATCCGGGTTCAAAAAATTCAACTGATCTTTTCGCTGGCCTTTTAACTGGCCTTTCAACCGACCTTCCAGCCGGCCTGCTCAAGCTGCTCTAACCCGATTGCTCCCAGGCGAAAGATCATCAAGCGTGCGTCGGGCAGAATGCGGACCACGGTGGAAGGCGCTCCTCCGGCCGGATAGGGTGGCTGCAGGAGGATATGGCCCTTGTTGCGATTCGTTTCGTCTTCGCTTGATGAAGGCGTTGGCGAGGAAGGTGCTTCGAGGAAGAGAGCCGCCGTCAGTTTCGGGTCCAGATGCTCCGGGCGGGATGCCGCGGGGCGGCCGCTGGTGTTGGCGCTGGTGGCCGTCAGTGGGGTGGAACTGTGGACGGACAGGGCCTGGGCTGTGGGGTGAGAGGTCCAGCGCACCGCGACGAAGCCCTGCCGGTCTTGCAAGAGCGGTGAAAGCCCGGACCGGGCCGGAACGAGGATGCTCAAGGGGCCGGGCCAGAAATCGCGGATCAGTCGATCAAGAAGGGCGTCGCGATGGTCCGTGACCATGGCCAACTGGTCCGGTGCGCCGATGAGCACGGGCAAGGGTTTGCCTTGGGGGCGTCCCTTGGCCCGGAAGACCCGCAGGACGGCGTTCGGCGACTGGATATCCGCGCCCAAGGCGTAAAGGGTTTCCGTGGGGTAGACGACCAACTCCCCTCTGGTGATGGCCTCAACGGCCAGGGCAAGTTCCTTTTGGCGAAGTTCCGCGGGCATTGACGCGTTCACTTTTGAGTTCACCGTTCCATCCAGGAGCGGACCTGTTCTTCCATTTCCTCGGGATCAAAGCTGGGCCGGTCGTAGCAGCCCCGAGCCCTACGCTGCCTCCAGGCCTCGTAGAGGATCACCGCGGCGGCCACGGAGACGTTCAGGCTCTGGATCATGCCCTGCATGGGGATAAACAGGTTGTCCGGGATCAGGGCGTCCAGTGCCGTGTCTTGGCCGCGGTGCTCGTTGCCCAGGAGAATGGCCGTGGGGCCTGTGAAGTCCCACTCCGGAAGCGGTTTGGCGTCAGCTGTCAGATTTGTGCCGATGATCTGGTAGCCCTGGGCGCGGAGCCCGCTGATCATGGTAGCGGCGTCATGGTGCCGAACCCGGTCCACCCATTTCTTGGCCGAGGCGGAGGAACGCTTGCCCACCAGAGGAAAGGATTCGCGGGTATAGTACAACTGCACGCCGTGGACCCCGAATGCGTCGCAACTGCGCAGGATCGCGGAGACGTTGTGCGGGTCATGAATGTTGTTCAGGATCAGGGTCAGATCTTTCTGACGTTTGGCCAGGACTTCCCGGATTCTGTGGACGCGCTGTTCGGTGATGGAGGTTCTCATGGTCGTGGTGTGATTGTTTTCCAAGGGATACGGACCGGTTGCATGGCTACGGATCGCGCTCCAGGATGACCACCGCCGCGGCGGTGTCCCGGCCGTGGGTCAGGCTGAGGTGGACGCGATGCGCACCGAGTTTGGCTGCGGTGTCCTGGGCTGCGCCGGAAAAGGTCAGCACCGGTTGGCCGGAGGGGTGTGAGCGGACTTCGATCTGCTGGAACGTGATGCCGCGACGAAATCCGGTCCCCAGGGCCTTGACCGCGGCCTCCTTGGCCGCGAACCGGGAAGCCAGATAGGGGACCGGGGACCCGACGTGGAGCCGAGTCTGTTCGGTTTCCGTGAGTATGCGCTGAGAGAACGTTTCTCCAAAACGTTCCCAGATCCTTCGAATCCGATCCAGTTCCACCACATCCAGGCCCAGTCCGACTATGGGCACGGGGGCCGCCGCGGTTCGCGTTGCGAAAACGACATGTTTCCGGGTTTTCAGGGTGTAAATGTCTGGATGATGTCCACCATTTCGCGGACCGCCTGGCGCAGGCCGACGTGAATGGCCCGGGCCATGATGCTATGGCCGATGGAGTATTCCTGAATGTCTGGAGTTCGGGCGAAGGGCAGGACATTGGTGTAGTTCAGGCCGTGGCCGAGATTGACTTTCAGCCCGATTTCCCGAGCGAGCTGGATGCCGTGCTGGATTTTAATCAGCTCGGCCTCGCGTTCCCCCCGGTTTGGGGCGTCCGCGTAATGGCCGGTATGGATTTCAATATATTCCGCGCCGATGGCCTTGGCGGCCTGGATCTGTTCCGGATCCGCATCGATGAACAGGCTGGAGAGAATCCCGGCTACATGGATGTCCGCCAAGTAGTCCCGGATGTCCTGTTCCCGACCGATCAGGTTCAGCCCGCCTTCGGTGGTCAGCTCTTCCCGTTTTTCAGGGACGAGGCAAACCATGTGCGGCAAAGTAGCCAGGGCAATGGCATGCATTTCGTTCGTGGCGGCCATTTCCAGGTGCAGATTGGTCTGGACGGTCTGCTTGAGGAGGGCCAGATCCCGGTCCTGGATGTGTCGGCGGTCTTCGCGCAGGTGGACGATGATCCCGTGGGCTCCGCCCAGTTCGGCCAGATGGGCGGCGGTGACTGGGTCGGGCTCCCGGCCCATTCGGGCCTGGCGCAGGGTGGCGACATGGTCGACGTTGACAACGAGAACGGGCATGGGGCGTGGTCTCCTTTCTGGTGCTTTTTGGACATGGGGGCGGGGGAAAACGCCGTGTCCAACGGTTGTCGATATCGCAGGGTGTATCGCGCTTTAGTCCAAAAGGACATGGTTGGTAAAGTGGCGGAGTATCAGGCCCCGGGCAGATTTGTATTTCAAGTGGTTAGCTGAGAACAAAATTGCCCTGGTATCAGGCCCCTTTGTTTGAGCGCCATTTCATGGTGGCTGTGAGGTATGAGCGTGTCAGGTGATCATTTGCTTCGCTTCCGTTTTGCTTTTGCTAAATATTTTTGCTTCGTCTTCGCATACCGCACGGAGGTCCAGAGCGCGGCAATGACTCCGCTGATGAGGATCATGAGCATGCTTACGGTACGCTGGACTTGCCACCGTTGGGTCGTCATCCACTCCGTGGCCCAGACGGAACCGGATTCCTGGATCGCGTACAACAGGACCGGAACCGCGATGATTGAAGCCAGCAATCCGAACATGGCCAGCCAAAGGAACGTTTTGCTCAAAAACAAGAAAAAGAGTGCTCCTTCCCTGAAGATTACCAATTTTCTTATGCGCTTGCTCATCCTGTCCAGGATGTCGTTCGCATCTTTCATTTCCAACGTGGCTTGCCGGAAGAGGCTGCCGTTGTGCAGGTCCGTTTTGGTGATGCGCTGAAGAATACGGCCTGCCTGGTTATAGTCGCGGTTGTTTTTTTTGATCAGCTTTGGAAATGGGAAATAGGCGATTTCTTCAAAAATCGCTTGAGCCCGTTCAATATTTTTATTGGCTTCCCTATTCAAAGACGCCACGGCTTCCTTAATCTTCCGGTCAGTCTCTCTCTGCAGACTTTGCGTGACTTCAGCCACCTTGGTGAAGGAAACAAAATTTTCCACCTGGCTGCTTTTCTGGAGGATCTCGACGCGTTCTTCGATGTTTTTTCGGAATTGGTTGTCCGGCTCGAACCATGTCTCCAGTTTCGTGCGAAGTTGCTTGATCGCGTCCTGTTCCTTTTCGGCTTTTTGTATGGTCGCCTTCCAGGGGCCGGCCAGGGCTGAAAGGAAAAAGGAGCGTCCACGCTCAAGCTCGTGGTCGAAGAGGATGCGGTTGTAAATGTGCGGTTCCTGGATGATCAGGTCGGCAAAAATCGACCAGGCTTGATCCAGAAAACCTTTTTTCGTGAGGCAAACCGCCTGACGGTAGCGGGGTTCCAGCCATTTGGGTGAATAGCGAAGAGAGTCCGCGTATGATTGATGGGCTTGGTCGTAGCTCCCCTGTACTTCGAGTAGCCGGGCCTTGAGAAAAAGCATGTACCCTTGCTGTAACGGAGTGTAGCAAAGGTTTTGAGCATTTTTCCAGTGTCCCTCGGTTTTGCGTGGATTTCCCGTCTCCAAGGCGATGAATCCCAGCAGGACATGAGGTTGATAGCTTTTTGACGTCCGCAGGATGGCTTGCTGCATCATGCGTTCGGCCTGAGCATAGTTTCCCGAACGGGTGTTTTCCAGGGCCGACCAGACAAATTCGCCCTCGGGTGGGTTGAGATGGCGCAGTCCGTCGGGCAACTCCCTGCCACGGCTTCGCCAAACCATGCGCATCATCCGGTGCTGGACCGGACAATTGATTTCAAAAACAGCCTTGAGGAAGGTATGTTCCGGGCCCTCGGCCAGCAACAGTTCCGACATGGTTGCGAGGTTCCCGTTGCCGAGGGTTTTGTCCAAGGCTTTGACGGCCTGGGCCAGTTCCTTGATGCCCATGCCCCCGACTTTGTCCCAGACTCCCGGCTCCGGGTTGAAGATCTGCCGACTGGGGCACTTCGATGATTCGTGAGACTTCATGCCGCAATAAAAGCAGGGCGTTTTCTTTCCGGCGGACAGACTCGCGGATGCTGGGAAATCCACCCTGCGTCGTTCAGGGGATTCGCCGTTGGAAAGCCCGATCTGGCAAAGAGAATCCAGAGGAAGGTCGCCCGCCGGCTCGAAGAAGTTGATCGCGAATTCGTCGCGCAGCAAGAGTCCCGTGCTGAGGGGGAGATGAGGGGTGTCTGGGGCGAGGCGGTCCCAAACGATCGAGGTTTTGCTCGGCAGTTCGTCGTTGAAGCTCAGGCCTTGAGACTGAACGGCGCAGTACAGGCAAGGCCAATAGGAGTCCGGTTCGTCGGATTTGATATGCGCGATGGTCGCCAGGAGTTCTCGAATCCAGGAAGAGAGTTGGTTCAGTCCTTCAATTTTGAAGAAAAGCAAGTTATCTTGATAGATGTAGCGGATGCCCAGACGATCCAGGATTGATTTCTGGCGCATGTAAAAATTTTTCCAACGCAGCACAAAGTTTTCACTTTGCTTGTCCTGCATGGGCTTGATGAACGAAAACCATCTCAGATCCGCATCCAAGGAAAAGCCGGGGTCAACCTTGATCGCGTGCCAGTTGATGGTCGTCATCCCAAACATCGGTTGGCGTTGCTCGACTCTCAGGCCGGGGAAGGAGGAGACGTGACTGATGAAGTCCGGATGGACCCAGACGTCGAGGGATTCCCCCGGAGTGATCTTCTGTTCCGCGAGTTGGTTGGAGATGCTGAGGGAAATTTCGTTGTTCGACTCTCCGAGGATCAGCTTTGCCGGCAGTACTTGGCACACGCCGGATTCGGGGTGAACCTGGGTCCAGAGCAGCATCCGCGCCAAGGCCGGAAAAACCTGTGGGTTTTGAAAATACCACAGGCTTTGATGGGAGCTGACCTTGATTTTGATTCCGCCGAAGCGCGTCAAGGTCTGATGGGTGGTGCTGCCGGACTTGTTCCGCCAAAGCACCCAGACGCCGAATCCGGACAGCACCAAACGAGGGTTGGTGACTTTGGGCAGACTTTTCAAGATGTCGGAAAGCAGATACATGACTTCCTCTTGAGATTCGGCAGAGTTAATTCCAATGCCAAAGCCTGATAATGCCATTTGGAAAGCAAAGCAGGTGCGTAGAGTTGTTATCGTCAACAAAAAACAAAGGATGAAGCATGGATATCAGCAAGGCCATCGGGCAATTGAAACAGGAACCCGGATTCGCGGACAACGTGGGTATGGTGCTCGTGCATAACGGCACTGTTCGTAGCTGGTCCAGGAAGGACAAGCAACAGGTCACGGCCCTGGAAGTGACGCCGGATCAGGAAAAAATTCAGCAGTTGGTCCGGGAATTTTCTTCCAAACCGGGCATTTTTAGAATCCTGGTGGAGGCCAGGTCCGGCCTGTTCCAGCCCGGCGACGACCTGCTCTTCATCATTGTGGCCGGGGATGTGCGCGAACACGTCAAGCCTGTTCTTTCAGAGCTTTTGGAGCGAATCAAGGCCGAGGGCGTCAGCAAGCGGGAGATTCCAGCCACGGGCTCAGCCACAGCTTGATCCGTTCAGCCTCCTCAGGCTTGTCGTGCTTGAGGCATCCGCTGATGTAGACCCGTGCCTTTGCTCGGAGTTCCCGGATCGTGGCCAAGCGTTGCAGCGAGGAAAGGATCTGGGTTCGCAGCAGCTTGACCAGAGCCTGGATGCGGTAGAGATCCAGGCCGATGATTTTTCTGGAGAGTTGGTCCGGATGGCCGCCGGTCTTGTGGACCAGCTTTTCAGGGCAGAAGCCCACGGGATGGCGGATCAGCGCACGTAGCCAGAGATCGTAATCCTCGCAGGCCGGGAGTGCAGGGTCGAAGGGCCCGACCTCTTCCCAGAACCGGCGGTCGAACAGCACGCAGGACGGGCTGATCAGGCACAGCTTCAGGGCGTCTTCAAAAAACCAGCCTTCGGGCTTGGCATGTTTGGCCATGGGGTTGACCCGACGTCCTCGTCGAATCCAGATTTCGTCAGTCTGGGAAATGCGCCAGCCTCCGGCTTCGTGGTAGGCGAGGTGGGTCGCCAGTTTCTCCGGCAACCACCAGTCATCCGAATCCAGCAGCGCCAGGTATTTGCCTTGGGCCGCGGCCAGCCCCGTGTTGCGGGCCGAGGAAACGCCTTGATTTCGTTCGTGGCGCAGAACCCGCATTCTCGTATCCCGGATTTTGCGTAATACTGATGGGGTCGCATCCGTGCTTCCATCATCCACCACCAGCACTTCCAGTGCCCTCCAGGAACCGTTGTGGTCTCTCTGGGCCAGCACGGAGCGGATCGCCCGGTGAACCTGCTCCGGGCGGTTGAAGACCGGAATGACAATGGAAACCAGCACGATTCCTTCACCGGATTTAGCGCGGGCAGGAAGCCGAGCCTTGGTCAGCCGAGTTTTGGCCCGAGGGAGGGATGTGGGAGGAGTGCATGGAGTTCAGCTGTTGCCCTCGGTCTCTGCGTCAGCAGGTGGGCGCTTCCAGTCCGAGAGGAAGAAGAGCGCCTCAATGGGGCCCACGGGGGAGACCATTTGGACCCTGACATCCTCGCGGCGGTTCGGGGGGAGGGGCGAGGCCGAGCGCGGGGAGGCAGCGACGTCGCCCTTGCACATTCCGGCCTGAGCGACCTGAATGCCTTGCTTTTTCAGCAGGTGAGCAAAGTAGCGTTTGACGATGGTAAAGAAGAGTCTGTTTCGGCCCTGGCAGCGCAGCCCACAATGGACATCCGTCTCGGAAATCGCCAGTTTCGCAGCGATTTTCAGGGCGTTATGTTCGCTGAGGCTGGTGGTCATGGCGACCATGGCCCCGTCGATGGTTTCCAGCCAAACCAGAAACGTCCAGGAAAGATCGGTGAGAGGCGGCTTGTTAAGGCCCGCGATGGTCGTGGGGGAGTGGGCGAATCGCAGAAAAGTCCGGTGCAGGGCCTCAATTCCGGCGACAATTACTGAGGATTGAGGCAGAGCGCGCAACCCGGCCTCGATTTTGCGTTGGCGGTCCTCTTCATGGAGATTGTATGCGCTCAGCAATCGCCCCAGGTCGGAAGCGGTCAGGTGGCCCAGTTCCACCAGGGCTTCGCCGATATGGGTGGTGGCCACGATTTGAGAAAAAAGAAGGTCGTCCAATTGCTTCGGGGTCAGGAAATTTTTCCGCAAAGCGATCACGCCGAAGGGCAAGTCCAAGAGTTTTTGTTCCCTGGTCGTCTCCTGAATCTGATCTTCACTCAGATAACCCCGAGAAAAGGCCAGTTCGCCAAGCAACTGGTTGTAGCGTTCCTGCAAAGCCAGGGCCTCTTGGAGTTGGGCCTCGGTGATGATCCCGGCCTGAAGCAGGTACTGGCCGAAGAAAATGGGGTTTGGGTTCGTCACCGGTGTTCGGGTCATAGGAATGTGGAGGTTTGTG
>SKYX01000386.1 GCA_007127655.1 Desulfonatronum sp. | reverse complement strand
TGTTGTCCCGGTTGGCAGGGGTCCCCCGGGAGGACCGAGGGGCTCGTTTCGTCAGCGTGATCGCGGTCCATGCCCCGGTGATGGGCGGCAAGGAACTGCTGGCCAGAGGGACGTGGTCCGGCAGGATCGCGCTCTCCCCTCAAGGCCGGAACGGCTTTGGCTATGATCCGCTGTTTTTCGACGAGGAACTCGGCCTGACGTCCGCCCAACTGGAACCGGCTGAGAAAAACAAACGCAGCCACAGGGCCACGGCCCTGCGTCGTTTGGCCGAGTCTTGGCCGGACTTTCTCCGTGGAATTCGCGGCATGGGCTCGGAGGTCTAGCGGGAGGCCCGGTAACCCCTTGACTTCAGGGCTGATGATGGTCACTTTGGAATGCGCGACTGCCTTTGGCAGTCGCCTTCCGGCATCTTTCCAGTTTTTCTTGCCGCCGTTCCGAGTTCCGGTCCTGCACTGATTCGTTGTCGCGGCCCGTTTCACAACCCGATTTTACATCGGAATCTCTTCAGACACGCCGAGGCGACCATGCCGATACGTCATCTCTGGATACTGCTCTTCGTTTTGTTCTTGTCGTACGGCGGCCCGCTGGTCGCCGTCGGCCATGCCAGCGCTGAGCGCGACTACACCAGCGGTTGGAACGAATTTCAACGCCTCATCAAGGAGCCGGGCCAAGCCCAAAACCGCAACGCGTGGCTCGCCACGCGCAATATGTTCAACAGCGCCTTTCAAAAAGCCCCCGCGGGCCCGGAAGCCCCCAAGGCATTGTTCTATCTCGGCCGGGTCCACGAGGAAATGGGGCTGCGCTTCGGTCAGGCTTCCGACTTCTCGCAGGCTACGGACTACTACGGACGAGTCGCCCTGCGATTCGCCAATCATACCTGGGCGGACGACGCCTTGCTGCGCAAGGCCAAAATCCACCTGGAGCATCTGAACGATTCGGCCCAAGCCTACATCGATCTGCTGTCCATCGTCCACAATCACTCCAAGGGCGACATGGCCCCGCAAGCCCAGGCCATGCTCCGCGAATTGGACTCGGCATTTCTGGCCAAGGTCAACACCTCCGGGGCCGGGTCAGGCACGGCGGTCGCGGCTACGGTCCCCGCTTCTTCCTCCTCCCGGGCGACCGAGCCCGAGGTCCAGGCATCCTTGAGCGGTCCGGTTGTTTCGCCTCCGCGCTCCGCCAGCCCGGGTTCCGACGACGCCCTCCTGACCCAGGTACGCTACTGGAGCAGCGACGAGTACACCCGGGTGGTGCTGGATGTGGACTCCGAGGTCGCCTACAGCCATCGCCTGCTCAACCCTGATCCGGACCTGGGGACCCCGCACCGGTTGATGATCGACCTGCAGGGAACGGTTCTGGGGCCGGAAGCTCCGGCCCAACTCCATGTGGCCGACGGTATTTTGCGGCAAGTGCGCACCGGTCAGAATCAACCCCATGTCAGCCGTGTGGTGCTGGACATTCAGCGCTTGGAGGACTTTCGTGTCTTCACCCTGGAAGGCCCGTTCCGGATCGTCGTGGACGTCAGCGGAGCAAAGTCCAAGGTCTTGGCCGGCGCACGACCTTCCCCGTCCGCGGGCCAGCCTCAGCCGCAGGTCTCCTCCCGGCCCGAGGACGTGACGGGCAGCCTGATCGAACAGTTGGGACTGACGGTCAGCACGATCATGATCGATCCCGGTCACGGCGGAAAAGATCCCGGGGCCGTGGCCCACGGCCTCAAGGAAAAAGACATCAATCTGCGCATGTCCAGAATACTGGGGCGGATGTTGGAAGAAAAAGGATTCCGGGTCCTGTACACCCGGACTACGGACGTTTTTGTCCCCTTGGAGGAGCGTACGGCCATGGCCAACGCCCAAAAGGCCGACCTGTTCCTCTCCATCCACGCCAACGCCCATCCGAACCCGGGCATGAAGGGATTTGAGATTTATTCCTTGAACCTGGCCAGGAATCAGGACGCAGTGCGGGTAGCAGCCAGGGAGAACGCTGTATCCTCGAAAAAAATCAGCGACCTGCAACTGATCCTCACGGACTTGATGCTCAATTCCAAGATCACCGAGTCCCGGGAACTGGCCACCAAGATTCATGGAAACACCATCACGGGCATGCGCCGCACCCATCCCAGTCTCGCAGATCGAGGCGTGCGGGAAGCTCCGTTCTATGTGTTGATGGGTGCCAAGATGCCGGCGGTGCTGATCGAGATGGGCTACCTGACCAACCGGGAGGAAGCCCGGCTCCTGAATACCGACGCCTACCTGCGGACCCTGGCCACGAACCTTCTGCAAGGGGTCCTGGCCTACCGCGATCATATCGAGCGGCACGCGAAGTTGTAGTTCGTGCAGCGTTGCACAACCCCGTTCCTGCTTTTCAACAAACGACAAACGACGTGATCTTGATGCGTTTGATGAGTATTATGTGCACCTGTTCGTCTGGAACCGGGAAAAACAGGAGCTGGTAGGCGCTTACCGGATTGGACGGACCGATAACATCATCAAAAGGCATGGAAAG
>SKYX01000112.1 GCA_007127655.1 Desulfonatronum sp. | reverse complement strand
GGAGGGAGATGGTCCCGTCGCCGTCAACCTCGTATCTATCCGTGATGGAAAAAGCATGTCCCCTCACGGGGAGTCTGACTTCGCCTTCAAGCGCATCCAGCAGGCGATCAACGGCCGACGCGAAATCCGTGGCCGAAACAAAGATGCCCTTGCGAATTTTCGCGCCTGTCCTGCCGCGAAACATTTCCTGTTTCGCGGCAACCAGGGCGTCCAGGGCGTCTGATTCCCTGCTGAACGTTCGGGCCTGGTCCAGGGAGGTCTCAAGGAACGCGACGAGGTCTGGGCAACAGAGGTCGGCCGGGATGACCATGGAGCCATGACTGGTCAGCCTGTAGGTGTCGCCGATCAGGAAGCTCATTCCCGAGAGATCGAAGCGCCTCAATTCCGGATTGCACTTCTCGAGTTTGCGGATGCCGGCAATGACGTCCTCGGGCGGAATGAAAATATCCTCGCCAATCCATCTGATCCTGTACACTTTGCGTAGACGGTCAACCAGATTGTCCTTGATCCGCCACCATTCAGGTTCGGCTGGGAAGCCCCGGGCAAGCGGTTTACCCCGAATCAAGGAAACGGCTGCCTCCAGGTTGAAATCAGGAGGGATTTCCAGTCTGTCCTCGCTCTTCCAGGAATAATCCCCGCCGATGGTCACATAGTGTCCGGATATCCCGGCATCACGCAGTTCCTCGTGCCAGGTGACCATCCTTTTGAGCGTTGGCAAGGCGGCAACCCTCGACATGGCCACGGACACGAACACCTTGATATTCAGTTGTTTTTTCAGGGCCTGCTCTGCCAGGTCGCACTCGCGTTCCAGGCGTTCATACTCGGCCTTGCGTAACCTGGACAGGGCGAGAAATTCCGAAAGAACATGCCGGATCTCGAAATGGATGGCCTCGTCGGCATCATCGTTTTCCTGGGAGTCGTTTCCATCTTCAAGGCCCAGGGCCGCGGACAGACGCCGGATGCACGACCCGGCAAGGCCGCTCCGCTCCGCACTGGACAAAAAGCCCGATGGTGTATCCAGGGAAAAACGCAACTCGTGGATTGCCCCATCACCTCGACGATAAAAAAAACGCAGCGCGGATGGAAAATCCGGTAGCGTCGAATAGGGGTGTTCCAGAGCCTCGAAATACTGCATCAGATACTGCAATGACCTCTCATTGGTCTTTTGGCATGTTTCCTGGTCGTGAAACATGTCCGGATGGATCAACTTGAGAACATTGCGGAGCTGTCTGACTTTGCCCTTTGCCATATTTTCCCCTTTCAATTTCCCATTGCCCAGTTCTCCCGCATCACTTCTTGCAGGGTCGGCGAGCCCCCGCCCCGGCCTGCCTGGCAGAGGACAGATGACGGAAGTCAGAAGGCATTAAAAAACAATGGATTGCGAATTCGGCCTTGTGCCGAAAGTGCCGGTAAAGGACTTTTAGCACTGACTTTTAGAACGTTCCCACGCTCCAGCGTGGGAACGCAGCCCCGGGCACACCAGCGCCCCGATTATGCCGTGATCCGATCCGCACCTTTCACGATCCGCACCTTTCCCTTGACCATCATCCCCTGGCGCATTACGTTTTCCCAATGGAAACACAAGCCTCTTTCTCCACCGTTCCCCCACCCACAACGCCTTCAGCAGATTTTTTCTCCAACCCGGAATTCAAGGCCATGCTCCGCAACGAGCTGTCCGACCTCCTGGCCGACTTCATCGCGACCCAGGAGAAGCGGGCCGGCGAGGTCTCGCTGATCGAGCGCATCGTCCGCGTCGAGGAGGCCCAGCGGTCCCATGAGGAATTGACCAGGACGATGCTGGGGCAGATCAATCTGCGGTTCGATTCCATGGACAAGCGTTTTGAGGAAATGGGCCGTCGCATGGATCGGTTCATGTTCTGGTCCCTGGGATTGACGGTTACCGCCACCTTCCTGATCATCACCATCCTCCGCTAGTATCGCCTGAATGTTCACCACCCGGGGTTCACCCCGGCAACCGGCGCAGTCGCTCATTATCCTGGCACAGCAGCTCAATCTCCCGCCGCAACCGCTCGTTTTCCCGCCGCAGTTCCTGTTCCGCCTTGACCCGCTCGGTGACGTCCCGATTGGATGCCCGTCGGCCACGGTAGCGGCCGTCCTCGTCAATCAGGGCAACGCAGTGGTGTTCGATCCAGACCTCCCGGCCGGTCCGGCTGATTATCCGGAAGGTGATCCGGCTGAACTCCCGGTCTCTGGCTGCAAAGTGAGCATGAGCGTTCCAGGCCTGGACATCCTCCGGGTGGACGATGCGCGGAATCAATCCCGGGTCCGAGGAGAATTCCGCCACCGTGTACCCGGTGATCCACTCGCAGGACGGCGAACAGTACTCCAGGCTGCCGTCCGGCAGGGTCCAGTATTCCCAGTCCGCGGTGCCATCCACCACCAGGCGCAGGCGGGTTTCGCTGTCCCGCATATCCTCTTCGGCCTGCTTCCTGTCCGTAATATCCAGGCCGCTGCCCACGATCTTGACCACCCGGCCCCCCTCCAGCACCGGCGAGAGCTGGGTC
>SKYX01000341.1 GCA_007127655.1 Desulfonatronum sp. | reverse complement strand
TCGGACATGCCCAGCCGTTCCAAGGGTAAGGGCTTGCCCGAGGCCAGTACGCGCAGGACCACGTCTTCATGGTTCTCGATGGTCGGCAGGATGGCCACCCGGAATTCGACGATCTTGCCCAACTCGGGCAAGCGCATCTTGATCTTGCCGTCCTGAGGCATCCGGCGCTCGGCGATGTTCAGGTGAGCCATGATCTTGACCCGGGAAATCAGCGGCTTGGCCATCCCGGCTCGAATCTTGCGGAACTCGTGACAACTGCCGTCGACCCGAAAGCGTACCGTGCAATACCGGTTCTGAGGATCGGGCTCGATATGAATGTCCGAGGCGTTGCGCCGCCAGGCCTCCACCAACAGGGCGTTGACCAGGCGCACGACCTCAGAGTCCGAGACCCCGGTTTCCTCGTCCAGGCCCGGTTCGTCCACCTCGTCGGTCTGAGCCTCCATCGAATCCCCGAGCTCCATCAGTTCCTCGGAACCCAGACTGCGGTAGAACAAGTCGATAAAGCCCTGGATGTCCAAGGCCAGTGCGACCTTGGGCTCGATCCGGCTGGTGCCGAAAATGAACCGGATTTCGTCCAGCCGGGCGTGATCAAAAGGATTGGCCATCAACACGGTGATGGAGTTGCCGTCCACGGCCAGCGGGGTCCAACCGGAGCGTTTCAGGTAATCCGGGTCCAGCTTGCGTTTTTCCAGCAGTTCAAAGGGCGCGTCGACATTCGGATCAAAGGGCACAAAGGGCACTTCGTAGAACGCAGACAAGGACTCGCCCAGCACGGCCTTGTCCAGCTTTACTTCCCGGAGCAAAACCTGGTCCAGATCCTCGTCAGCCTCCTTGGCGGCCTGGGTCTTTTCCGCGAGTTGGTCCTCGGTCAGCAGACCACGGGACACCAACAGGCTGTATCGGTGTTGCGGGCGAAGTTCCCGTTGGCCAATGGCCTTCAACTTTTCGGCAAGTCCTGGATGGTTCGGGTTCAGTCGGTGGGCCTGCCAAAAAGCCTGCTTGGCCTGGGTCATGTCCTTGGCCTGAAACAAGGCCTGGCCCAGCTGATAGTAGAGCGCGGCCTGCTCGGGCATGGAAAGCGAGGATTCCATCACCGCCTTGGCCAGAAAATCGGCCATCTCCCGGTGCTGCCCCAAGGCGCGCATGGACTGGATTAGCAGAGTGATCACCGCAAAGGTTTTTCTGCCTCCGCGATATTCGTCCAGCAAAGACTGGACCGCGTCCTGAAAGCGGCCTTGGCGAAACAACACTTCGCCTTGCAATGGGGAGGTCGGGGCGACGGTCATATGCGTTGCGGATGGTCGAGCGAAATATCGCTGCTGGATGAAAAATCAGGTAAAAGACGTTCCATGACGACCTTCGGGGTCAGGACCGTTTCGGGAAACTCGGCCCGGGCAATATCCACGTGACCTTCACGCCGATCTACCCAGTCCCAGAGCAGGGTCGCGGCCTTGGCCAGATGGTGGAGGTCAAATTGGGGAAGAACGGTCAGAGGGCGGACTTTCGGCTCCAGGGGCGTGCGGATATGGGAATTCCTGGCCACGGACCCGTTCCAATCCGTGACCTGCCCGCCCAGACGAGAAATCAGCATTTGCAAATGCTCCCGGTCCACGTCCGGGGCCAGCAAACAGTACATCCCGAACCCGATTTTGCCCAACCGGTCGTAACTGCGCAAGGAAAGCCGGATTTTCACGGAAAGATCCCGCTCCATCCATTCTGCCATCATCAGCCCGTAGTTCAGGTGCACGTCTTCCAAACGATGAAACGCGACCACTGCCAGGGAAAAACAGGCCTGTTTACGAAACGACTTGTTCAACTCTTCGTGGATGGCGCGCTTCAGCCCGGCGGTGGTCAGGATACCGGAGGATGTGTCCATGTATTCCAGGGAAGCCGATTGCCGCTGCCCCTCCAGAACCTTCCAGGCCTTGCGCACTCTCCAGGCCAGTTCTCCAGGAAAATATGGACGCAACAGGAAGTCGGCGATCCCGCCGTCGTCATTGCGAGCAATCCTGGCGAAATTGTCACCGGAACCGACCATGACGATCGGCAGGCACTGCCCCAGGAAACGGTTCCGGTGCCGAACCAGATGGACGAAATCAAACCCGTCGATGTCCGTGGCTTCGGCCGGGACGAGCACCACGTGCGGCTCCCGCAAATCCTCGATCATCCCCAGGGCCCCGAGATGGCTCCGGACAACGCGGACGGCGAACTTACTCCTGGCCAACTCGGACTCCATGGCCCGGGCCATGCCCGCATCGGGTTCGATCAGGAGAACGGATCCGACGTGTTCGCCCTTGTCCTCCGCCACGATCCATGATTCCATCTTAACTCCATCCGTTCCATCTTGAGGTACCGGGTCACCGTCCAAAAGCTCGCATCTTGGGAAAAGCAGCTCGACATGACCCCGACGCATATCCCCGGGCATGAAGAAATGCAACAAAATTGACTTGAACCATGGGGGCAATTATTGCTTGGTGACGCGAGGCGGCTTGCAACCCGAAGCGCTTCCCGACGCACCATGGCCGCGCCATGACCGTTCATTGGGGAGGCCGCCTTATCCGCGCAAACCAACCAACACCATAAAGGAGGCAACCATGTCCTGGGTAGCCATCAGACGATTCAATGTCGGGGATCCCGATATCGCTAAGATGAAAAAGCACTGGGAAGACGTGGCCGAGGATCTGGGCCTGCTGGCCGAGTCGAACGTTCTGCTGGAGGAAGGCGAGAAAGAAGTCAAAATCTACGTCAGCCAAGCGGTCAACGAGTTCTTCCAGGGGCAGCCGGGGAGGCAGTACGGCTGACAAGGGACTTTTTCAACACAGCTGGACCTTGAACACCTCGAACCGACTAAACGCCGCGCCGGCTTTTTGGCGCGGCGTTTGTTTTGCGGCTCTTCCTGGCTACAACAGCGGCGGGCTGTGATGGATAAACAGCCGCAGCGGCTCTTGGCCGACATTGCGCACCCCATGCTCCACGCCCACCGGAGCCAGAAGGTAGTCCTCCGGACCGACCCGCCGCCATTCTCCGTTAATGAACACCTCACCATGGCCGGACAGGACGAAAATGGAGTCCAGCTGCGGATCATGCGTATGAATCGGCACCTCGACTCCGGGCGCGATTTCCAACTGCGACACGCTGACTCTGTCCGAATCCCCCCCCCGCACCAAAACTGCGATCCTGACCCCGTCGAACTTGGGATGATCCGCGAAGACCCGCTTCGCCTGGGGTAAAAACATTCCGTGCATACGTCCTCCTGATTGCTGAGGTGTGATGAAAAAACTCGGTTCGGTCCAACTCGATGCGAATTTATGACTCAAGCATCAGCCCATACAGCTTGATGTTGATGTGAAAGGTATAGCGCACCCTCAACGGCGAATTCCGCTCCGGCGACCCCTCGACGACAGATCCTTCAAGTAAGAGGAGCCAAGGTTGTTCATCTGCCTCTCGATCTGGCTGGCTCTTTGCTGGATGTACCTGGAAGGTGCCATGACGTCATATCTCTTGGGATGAGGCAGCACTGCGGCCATCAGCGCGGCTTCTCTCCTGGTCAACCGGGAGGGCTGTTTGTCGAAAAAGATCGTTGCCGCCGAATGCACCCCGTATACGCCGTCCCCGAATTCGACGATGTTCAGGTAAACTTCCAGGATCCTTCTCTTGGGCCAGAAAGCCTCCATCAAGAGCGTAAACCAAGCCTCGAAGCCCTTGCGCACATAACTCCTGCCTTCCCACAAAAAAAGATTCTTGGCGGTCTGCTGCGAGATGGTGCTGGCCCCGCGGATTCTTCCCCTGGTCCGCCGTTCCTCGATGGCCTCTGCTATGGACTGAAAATCGAATCCCCAATGGCTTGGAAACATCTGGTCCTCGGAGGCCACGACGGCCAGGGGCATGTGCGGAGAAATGCGTTCCCAGTTCACCCACTGATAGTGGATCTTTGGAGATTTATCCTCGTGGATCAGGCCTTCCAACTGCCTTTTGAGCATGAAAGCACTGGTGGGGGGCTGGACATAACGAAGAGACGCCACCAGAAGCACCGAAAGGCTAAGAAAGGCCATTCCCGTGAAGAACAATATCTTCCCGGCAGATATGGCGAGGCTTGCCCCCCGACTTTTGCGATTGATTCGGCCCTTTTGGTGCTCATTCCTCATGCCTAAAGTCGACTCCCGCTGTCTTTGGAAAATCAGGCACCCGGATAAATCGTATCTTTCACCTCGCCCCCCTGGCGCGTCGTTATCTCCAGCACCGTGACCTCCACCGCATCATCAACTATCCGGGGACAAACGTCCATTGACCACCTACCCACCGCGAAGCGTCAAATCAACCCGTACGCTTTGTTTGCGCAATCGCTCCGGCCCGGGTAAGCTCCAGCTTCGAGAGAACAAAACACGACAAACAAGGAAGCGACACCATGAGCGGCAAAAGCTTTGTTGCGCTGCTTCCCGGGGCGCTGCTCGCCGCGCTCCTCGTAGTGCTCCCCACCGGGTGCGCGGGTATTCCCAAGGGGATGGAGCCGGTGGGCGGGTTCGAGTTGGAGCGGTACCTGGGGAGATGGTACGAGATCGCCAGGCTGGACCACTCCTTTGAGCGCGGCCTGATCAAGGTTACGGCCGAGTACTCGATGCGCGACGATGGCGGAGTGCGGGTACTCAACCGGGGGTATGACCCCCAAAAGGGTACCTGGAAAGAGGCCGAGGGCCGGGCTTATTTCGTAAACGATCCAGGCGTGGGGCGGCTCAAGGTTTCCTTTTTCGGGCCGTTTTACGGCGGATACAATATTCTGGAGCTCGACCGGGAGGGCTATGGATACGCCCTGGTGGCCGGGCCGACGCGATCCTATCTCTGGATTCTGGCCAGAGAGCCCCAGCTGGACGAGGCGGTGACCCAGCGGCTGACGGACCGGGCCGCGGAGCTGAACTTTCCCGTGGACGAGCTGATTTTCGTCGAACATGCAACCATAAAAACAACGAAAGACACAAAGGGGCAGTGAACATGAGTGATCTGGACGCCTGTAAAGTTTGGCTGAACGAAGTCAACTGGGACATGATCCACGAGGACGCGGTGACCATGTTCCTGGAGTGGGGCAACAACAACTGGCACGACGCCATGCGCCAGCCCGTGCGGAGCTCGGACGAGTATTCCATCTACTTCGTTATCGACACCTGGGAGGAGCCCAAGGTGGTGCTGATGAAGATGACCAACTACGGCTCCACGACTTTGTGCGAGAAACGGCTGCCCGAGGACCTGGGCAAGCGCTACTTGGAGTCCATCGGTGGGCTGAAGGGGATTCATGAGCTGAGCCCGGAAATCAAGGAGTGGCTGACCGCAGAGCTGGAGAAGAAGTAACGCTCGGAGAAAAATGGCCGAGCGTCACGGCCCGGTTTCTTGTTCGCGGGCGATCCTGAACAGTTTCTCCAAAGACTCCCCTCTGCTCTCCGGCATCGCGGCCGTTTCCAGCGCCAGATCCAAAGCCCGACCCGCGGCCCGGAGGTCCTCGACGTTTCGGGCCCGCAAGCGCAGTTCCACGGCGTCGGACTCAAAGTTCGGGTTGGGAATGATCTCCCAGCGGGACGAGTCGAAAAGGCGTTTGGCCAGATCCTCGAAACGACGCTCCATGTCGTCCAATTGGGGATAGCGGAGGGCTTTGGCCTGAGTGGTCAAAGTTTGCAGGGCGTCCTGAGGGGCGAGGCCGCTTTCCAGGACCCGACGGGCGTCGACGGCTTCCAGGGTTTGGGCCAGGGACCATCCGCGGCCCAGGGCCGTTTCCCGGAGCAGGGTCAGCCACTGAACGGCCCGGCCCTGGGACCATTTCCAGGCCGTAAAATACGGATGTAGCGCTTCCAGCTCGTCGCTGCGAAGCCGGGCCAGAGTCGTTCCCGCAACCAAGGGGACGTGGCCGACGCGAAGCAGATCATCCCAGGACGCAGGCAGCTCGAGCCAGTTGAGATACCTTCGCCACATCCCGGAGCGGGAGGGGACGCCCAGCAGGGGAGCGACGCGAAGGGTCAGCTCTTCCGGCTCAAGCAGAGGCTGAAAATACCGCAGAGCCTGGACGCGCATGGAATCATCCAAAGGTCGATGAATATTGGCGTGCAGGTAGAGCAGGCCGTCCTCCAGTGGCGACCCCGGACCGGGCAGACCCCTCGCCTCGACCTCCCTGTTCTCTTGGGCCAGAAAGGCCGCCCTGCGGTACCCGGACAACAGCCTGTACCCTTCGCCTTGGGCGCGGACCAAAACCGGGTCCAGTTGCCCCACGGCCAGCAACGACCGACAAAGTTCCTCCGGAGGAGGGCTGGCCCAGAACAAATTGGTCCCCGAACAATCCAACTGAAACGCATAAACCCTTATCCAGCCTGCCATCCGAGAGCCTCCCTTGACATTCTTCCAACCCCGTCTCTATAGGTGCAAAGCTTACAACAGCGCAGCATCTTCGCCTGACGGCGCCAACCCTTACCAACACAATCCCTGAAGGAGGCCGAATGCAGGATAAGCTCAGCACCCAACGTACATACGCCCTGGTCGGACATGGAGGCAGCGGGAAAACATCCGTGGCCGAAATGCTGCTGTTCAACACCTCGGTGATCAACCGCCTGGGCAAGATCGACGAAGGCACCACCTGCCTGGATTACGAACCCGAGGAAGTCAAGCGACGGGGCGGCATTCAGCCCGGATTCGGCCATTACTCCTGGAAAAAGAACCAGCATTTTCTCATCGACGCGCCGGGGGACAACAATTTTTGCGGCGACCTGCCCTACCTCCTGAGCGCCGCGGACGGAGCGGTCTTCGTGATCGACGCGGTGGACGGCGTCAAGCCCCTGACCAAGCGGTTCTGGGCCGAAGTGAAGAAAGCCGGTTTGCCGGCCATGGTGGTCATCAACAAAATGGATCGGGACCGCGCCGATTTCGAGATGGCCTTCAGCGGATTGCAGGAAATCCTGAGCATCAAGCCGGTCCTGCTGCATCTGCCCCTGGGCTCGGAGGCCGACTTCAAGGGCGTTGTGGACGTTCTGGCCGAGCAGGCCTTGCTGTTCGACGACGCCGGGAACCTCAAGCCCGGCGAAATGCCCGGGGACGTGGCCGACCAGGTGGCGTCCCTTCGGGAGACCATGATGGAGAACATCGCCGAAAGCGATGAGGAGTTGATGGAGAAGTACCTGGAAGAGGGCGAGCTGACGCTTCCGGAAATGCAGGGCGCTCTGCGCAAGGGCGTGCTCTCCGGCGAGCTGGTGCCGGTGACGGTTTGCGCGGCCCTGACCAATCGGGGCGGTCCGTTGATCTTGGACGTGATCCAGGACCTGCTGCCCTCCCCCCTGGACCATGCGAACTGGGCCGACTCGGACGGCGAGGAACGCCCTTCCAGCCCCGACGCTCCGACGGCCTGCTTCGTCTTCAAGACCATCGCCGATCCCTTCACCGGCCAACTCAGCGTACTGCGCGTGCTCTCCGGGGTGCTCACCCAGGACATGGCCCTGTTCAACCCCGGCAAGGACGCCAAGGAGCGCATGGGGCAGCTCTTGCTGCTCCAGGGCAAGACCACCACGCCATGCAAGGAACCGCTGGGACCGGGGGCCATTGTCGCCGTGGCCAAGCTCAAAAGCACCACCACCGCGGACACCTTGTGCGACGAGAAAAAGCCCTTCCAACTGGCCGCCCCGCAACTGCCCACGAGCATGATTACCTACGCCCTGGGCGCGGAGGAAAAGGGCGAGGAGGACAAGGTCTACGCCGCTGTGCAGAAGCTTCTGGATGAAGACGTGACTCTGAGCCTGTCCCGAGGCGAGGAAACCGGTGATATGCTGCTGTCCGGCATGGGCCAGATGCACATCGAGACCGCGGTGGAGAAGTGCCGTCGGCGCTACAAGGTGAATATCGTGCTCAAGCCGCCCAAGATTCCCTATCGGGAGACCATCAAAGGTCGGGCCGAGGTCCAGGGCCGGCACAAGAAACAGTCCGGCGGCCGGGGTCAGTTTGGCGACTGCTGGATCCGGATGGAGCCTTTGCCCCGGGGCTCGGGCTATGAATTCGTGGACGCCATTGTCGGCGGAGCCATTCCCCGGCAGTACATCCCCGCCGTGGACAAAGGCGTCCAAGAAGCCTCCCAGCGCGGCGTCCTGGCCGGATATCCCCTGGTGGACTTCAAGGTCACCGTGTTCGACGGCTCCTTCCACACCGTGGACTCCTCGGAAATGGCCTTCAAGGTGGCCGGGTCCCTGGCCTTCAAGAAGGGGGCCGAGGAAGCCAAGATTCTGCTTCTAGAGCCCATCGTGCTGATGACCGTGTACACCCCGGACGAGTTCATGGGCGACATCATCGGCGACCTTTCCAGCCGTCGGGGCAAGGTTCTGGGCACGGACTCTCACGCGGGCGTCACAGAAATCCGCGCCCACCTGCCCATGTCCGAAGTCCTGGAATACGCCCCGACCCTGCGCTCCATGACCGGAGGCCAGGGCACCTTTGTCATGGAGTTCGACCACTACGAGGAATGCCCGCCTCCGGTAGCCGAAAAGGTGGTGGCCGAGTCCAAGGTTAAGGAAGAATGATGCTTGACCAGGCCGATTGAGGAATTATTTTCTGCACTAAAGCTGCCGAAACAAGGGGGAACTCCCCGAATTCGGTTGCAAAGGGGCGGCTTTGAGCCGCCCCTTTGCATTTGGCCCACCTGACCAATTAACCTCTGAACCCAACACAGGGTGAGCAAAGAAGGAGTTTGTGCGCGGACTTGGTGAACACAGTTTGACGACGTTGGAAATGGACCTGGAATGGCAAAGCCCGGAAGCCCGGCACCAGGAGCGCTATCTGGCCCGGCGCGTGAATCTCTGGCGCGACGTGTTTCCGCCCGGATTCAAGAAATCCTTGTTGGGAAAGTCCGTGGGCGACACGGTGGAACGAACCTATCTACCCGGCCAGGCCGTCGCGGATCACGACCCAAAATTGATACATCACGTGCCCCGGTCCCGATTCCAGCGCCGGACGGTGAGCGGAAGGGCCATCGAACCGGCCCGAGGCCGATTTTATCCGCGAGGAATGCTGGGGGACATGCTCGGGGTATATCCCCAGGATTTACGCCCCGGAAGGATCATCGAACTGGATGAATCGTCCATGGTCGTGGACCTCAACCATCCATTGGCTGGCTTTCCACTGACCCTGCGGGCCACGATCCTGGACATGGCGGACAAGGTCACGGAGACCGGGGGGCGGTTGACCTGCTGGCTGGAGGAAATCGCGGACAGCGGGCCGGGAATGCAGTGCCGCAGTGGCGGGCACCCGACCAGTTTTGACTTGCAAGATGGGCTACACCGCCTGGACGAGACCGAGGACGCACGGTTTTACGCTTCGCCCCGGATCATCGGCCATGTTGACGCCCAAGCCGGGGAGTTTCTGAAAGAGACCTATGCGAACGCCCTGTCAACCCTGCCCGCGAAGGCGAAGGTTCTGGACCTGATGAGCAGCGTGCAATCCCATCTCCCTGAATACCTCGACTTGCACGTCACCGGGCTGGGCTTGAATATGGAGGAAATGGAGGCCAACCCTCGCCTGGAGGAGCGGGTGGTCCACGATCTGAACGCGACCCCAAAACTGCCCTTTCCGGACAAGAGCTTCGACGCCGTTGCGTGCAGCCTGTCCATCGAGTACCTGACCGCCCCCCAGGCGGTCATCGCCGAGTGCGCCCGGGTCTTGCGCCCCGGCGGGGTGCTTGTGGTGGGGATTTCCAATCGCTGGTTTCCGACCAAGGCCGTCCGGGTATGGATGGACCTCCACGAATTCGAGCGCATCGGCCTGGTCCTGGAGTATTTTCAGACCGCCCCAACCCTGACGGACTTGCGAACCGTAAGCATCCGCAACTGGTGGCGGCCCGAGGACGACCCGCACATCGACCAGACC
>SKYX01000162.1 GCA_007127655.1 Desulfonatronum sp. | reverse complement strand
CCCATCATCAAAACGTCGCCCTTCTCACGAGGAGCGAGTTCAATCTTCTTCAAGCCCTGAGCCTTTTTCTTTTCCGCTTCCAGCTCAGCGCCCTGAAGCAGACATTCCGTCAATCCTTTGCCTCCATGCGGCGGAACCAATCCAGACATAGCTTTGTCTCCTTTTCCAGTTGTTTGGGTTATGGTTTAAGACATCCCCGGCTAAGGGACGGTGCGTCACAAAACAATCAGAGACATGCTCCGTCGCGTGCCGAAAACGGGGTACTCGCTATAATACCGAGGTGCTTGTGCAATATTTAACAAGCGCTTCCAAAAGTGTCAACAGAGAAAGTCAAAGCAACCACGCAAACGCTGACGGGCAACGTGGAGTGGACCGTATCGCGGAGGATAATGAAAAAACGACAAGAAAATAAGGCGAATCATTAAAGCAAGATGTCCTTGCGGGAAACTCCAGCGAGTTTCGTAGATTTAAACTCGGAGTCGGTCAGTCGAGGGGATGGCGACTGACATTGCTGTAACCCCCTGTTCGCCAAACCGGTCAATCAGTACCTAAGGGCAAACGGTTCGCGCTCCGAGCAAGAAGAATCTGGGCTTGATGGTTGACGGCTCCTTTGCCAAACCTTGCCTTTTGCCTGCTTCTTCTTAATGAGTGCGGTCTGTCTACCCCATGCGAAATCCTTTTTCAACCCCCTTTTTTTGTTTTTCTCTGTCTCGTCGAAATGCTTCAGCATCTGAATATTGATTCCAAGACTTGTATCCCGATGCAAATCTGGATAAATACGAGCGTTTCACGAAAGGACAACCATGAACAACCGCCCTTCCCCTCCCTCACAAAACGACCCTGATAGAGCACCCGGTAGCACGCCTGAAAACACTTCCGGGGCCATACCCAACCCCAACTCGGCCGACGACGGGGCTGAGAGGCGGGAACCGCTTTACCGCCTTGAGGAGCGCTTGTTGCGGGAAGAACGCAACGTCGCCGCCGCATTACTGCGTCGATCCAGACTCCTCGCTGAAATCGCCTCCAGGCGAAAGGGTGATCCTTCACGCACCGCTTCGAATCGTTCCGCCCTCCTAAACCTGGAAAAAGCCTTGTGGGCCGCCTGGGAGAACGTGCTCCAGCCGGAGGAGGGCGGTCGATCCAAACACTGGCATCAATTGCTCTCCCAGTGCAACAATCTCGGCTACATCCTGGGCGAACAAAAAGACGTTCGCAGCGGCAAACCCTGGATCCTACGCCCTGGAGCCCCCAGCGGGGCCGTGACGTTTCCCGGACCGACGGACGTTCTCCGGGCCGAAATCGCTATATACTGGGCCGCTACGGCCAATGCCGCCGCCAGGACAAGCCCGGTGCGGACCAACGACGACGTGGTTGAATTGATCAAGGCTCTGAACCAACTCGGCGCTGGGCTGGCCTGGGAACGCGACCTTGTCACCCACTCCCCGAGACAATCCGCCGATCTGGACTTCGAACAAAAAACCGTCCATGTCGGACAAAGCCCCTTCATCTTGGCTCTGTTGCTTGCTACGGCACTGGCTCGCCCAGGCATCGCCAAATTCAGCGGGTCCGGCTCACTGAAAATGCTGCCCTTAAAACAGTGGCAACAGTTCCTCCCTCGCCTTGGAGCCCGGCTGCACCAGCTCAACCCGCATGCTCCTGGACTTCCGGTCCGCCTGGAGTCCAACGGAACCCCCGAGCTGGCCCAGATTGACGATGAGACACCCGAGGAGTTGATCGTCGCCCTGCTGGTTGCCGCTCCTTTTTATTCGCAAGGACTGCGCATGACCTGGTCCGGGGCCGAGATGCCAGAAAGCATTGGCCCAAAGCTTAAGATCATCTCCGAGATGTACGACCTGTACGGCGTTCCCCACAACGTTCAATCCGACGCGATTACGGTTTCCCACGCCCTGCCCCGCCTGCCGGGCGGTACACTTGATGACGCATCCGGCTCGCATCCCACCTTCCATGTACCTTTGGATCCCGACCTGAGCGCCATGCTGCTGGTCTGGTCGCGTTTCACCGGATGGGCCATGCGCCTGGAAGGGCTTTGGCCCAAAAAAGACTCGTCCACTGATCCACTCCTGACCCTGCTTCGATCCTGCGGACTCATCGTGACCATCGACCCGAAAGGAATCCGGGCCGAAGCCGGACCATGGCCCGTTGAACCGATTTTAGACATCCACGGCCACTCCCAGGCCATGCCCCTGGCCGTGGTCCTGGCATTGGGTGCTCCCGCCACGGCCATGCTTAAGGGTTTGCCTTCGGAATACGACCCAGACGTGATCGACACCCTCGCGAACTGGTCCGGACGAACGTGGCGTCAGGATGGTTCATCCCTGATTTTTCAGCCAATGCCGCGAGGAACCGAGCGCAGCGATCCGCGCTTCGCCCCCCCGGATGCCGCATGGACCATGGCCGCGGCCATGCTTGCCTTCAGACACCCCGGAATCCACCTGACAACCCCTGGAGAACTAACCGGGTCGTGGCCCGAATTCTGGACGCTCTACAACCATGTTCTCACTGCATCCGCCAAGCGGCCGGGGCGGCAAGCAGAACAGCGGCCAGAACAGCAACTGGCGCAACGACCAAAACACGCCACAATCAATTCAAGCCGCCCCACTGGACAAATCCATCCGGCCGGGTCGGACGCGAAAGGAGATATTCCAGCCAATGACGTCCAACGTACCAAACGCCGCGTCAAGCTCTGAGGCCGAGGTTATCGCCGCCCTAGAGGCTGAGCTGGACGGCTTCAAGGCCCAGCAAATCGCCTGCGGGGCCAGATTCAAGGAATTGCTGTTCAGTGAAAAAACTTCAGAGGGTATCGTCCATGCCCAGGAAATTTTCCGGTTGCAGCAGGACAAGCTGCGTCTGCAAGTGGAAATCGACTGTCGACGCAACAAGATCAACCGCATTCGGCTGTTCGGACTTGCCGCTGAAACGCAAAGCCATCCATCCTGACGCCGCTCTTCAACCCTGACTATGAGGACCCCTATGGGACGCAATCTCACCCAGAAAATCATCAGCGAACATCTTGTATCCGGCGAAATGATACCCGGATCGGAAATCGCCCTGCGCATCGACCAGACCTTGACCCAGGACGCCACCGGAACCATGGCCTACCTGCAGTGGATGGCCATGGACCTGGATCAGGTCCAGACCGAGCTTTCCGTAAGCTACGTGGATCACAACACGCTGCAGATGGGCTTTCAAAACCCCGACGACCATCGGTTCCTGCGCACTGTTGCCGCCCGCTACGGGATCATCTTTTCCCCTCCCGGCACCGGAATCTGCCACCAACTGCACCTGGAAAACTTCGCCAAACCCGGCAAGACACTGATCGGCTCGGACAGCCACACCCCCACCGCCGGGGGAGTCGGCTCCCTGGCCATGGGCGCGGGAGGATTGTCCGTGGCCCTGGCCATGGCTGGAGAACCCTATGTCATTCCCATGCCCAAGGTCTTCCAGATCCACCTGACCGGTGGGCTGCAAGGTTGGGCCGGGGCCAAGGACGTCATTCTTCGCGTGCTCCAGTTGCTCTCGGTCAAGGGCGGCGTCGGCGCGGTCCTGGAGTACTCCGGGCCGGGCGTCGCCGCGTTGACCGTTCCGGAGCGGGCCACCATCACCAACATGGGCGCGGAACTGGGCGCGACCTCCTCGGTCTTCCCCAGCGACATCCAGACCCGCGACTTCCTGGAACGCATGGGACGGGGCGAAGATTTCGCCCCGCTGGCCGCGGATCCGGATGCGGCTTACGATCGTGTGGTCGAGATCGACCTGGACGCCATTGAGCCCATGGCCGCTACGCCGCACATGCCCGATCTGGTCGTGCCCATCCGGGAACTGGATGGGCTGACCGTGGATCAGGTGGCCATCGGTTCCTGCACCAACTCCTCTTATACGGACCTCAAGACCGCGGCCCTGGTGCTGCAAGACAAGCATGCCGCACGGACCACGGAACTGCTCATCGCTCCCGGTTCCAAGCAGGTTCTCAAACTGTTGAACCGCGAAGGCCTCCTGGACGCCCTGCTGGACAGCGGGGCCCGGCTCCTGGAGTGCGCCTGCGGCCCGTGCATCGGCATGGGCGGCTCGCCCACTTCCAAAGGCGTCAGTCTGCGGACCTTCAACCGCAACTTCGAAGGCCGTAGCGGCACCCAGGACGGCCAGGTCTATCTCGTCGGTCCGGCCACCGCGGCCCAGGCAGCCCTGCATGGTCGAATCACCGCCCCTTCCACTTGGGGCTCGGCCCCGGACAAGCCGCTTCTGCCTCGGGACGTGCCTTCCATCCGTCACCAGTTCATCATGCCGCCGGACTCGGCCGACGAAGCGGCAACGGTGGAAATCCTCCGCGGCCCGAACATCGTCCCCCTGGAGGAGTTCCCACCCCTGCCGGAGACGGTCCGGGCCCAGGTGCTGATCGTTCTTGGGGACAATATAACCACGGATCACATCCTGCCCGGCGGCGCGGCGGTCACGGCGCTGCGCTCCAACCTCCCGGCCATCAGCGCGTACATCTTCAACCGCGTGGACCCGGAATTCGTGGCCAGGGCAAAGCAGGCCGAGACCGGAATCATCGTCGGCGGCGAGAACTACGGGCAGGGCTCCAGCCGTGAGCACGCGGCTCTCGGCCCCCGTCATCTGGGGGTTCGGATCGTTTTGGCCAAGTCTTTCGCCCGGATTCACAAGGCCAACCTGATCAACTTCGGCATTCTGCCCCTGGTATTCGTCGATCCTGCAGATCACGACCGGATGGACTTGGGGCAGAAAATCGAATTGCCGAGCGCTTCCTTGTTCGCAGGCTCGGAAACCACCTTGCGGACGCAAGACGGGAAGCTCATCCCGGTCCGCCATGATTTGACCCCCAAGGAACTTGAGATTATCAAATTCGGCGGGCTCCTGAACCTGATCAAGGCCCGCAAGAAATAGGATCAATCCTTATTCCCGCGCACGTCGCGGGGCAGCACGCAAGGAGCAGCAATGCTTGACGCCATTCGTCGCAACGCCCAGTCATGGGGCGTAAAGGTCATATTCGGGATCATCATCCTGGTGTTCGTCTTCTGGGGGGTCGGCAGCTTTCGTAGCGAGCGGGGCGACGTTCTGGCCGAGATCAACGAGAGCCCCCTGTTCCTGGAGGACTTTCAACGGGTTTACCGGCAGACGTTGGATAACCTGCGCCAGGAGAACCCCAACGTCAGCGTGGACGAACTGGAGCGGATGGATTTCCGGGGACAGATTTTCGGCCAGATGGTCAATGCCAAGCTCCTGGAGCAGGAGGCCGCCCGGTTGGGCCTGAATGTTTCCGCCCAGGAGTTGCGCCAAGCCATTACCGGCATGCAGGTCTTCCGTGATCTGGAGGACCGCTTTGACCCGGCCCAATACCAGGCGGTTCTGCGGGCCCACAACCTGACTCCCTCCCAGTTCGAACGCGACTTCCGCGGCGACCTGATCATCCAGCGCCTCCAGGACTTCATCGCCCTCCCAGCCGCGGTTTCCGACCAGGAAGTCCGGGACATTTTCACCTTTGCGCAAGAAGAAACCGTGCTGGAATACCATTCGTTCCCCTGGACCACGGAGCTTGACGGCTTCGACGTGGACGAGGAAGCCGTGGAAGCCCATTACCAGTCGCAACTGAACACCTTTCAGGTGCCGGCTCGGATTCAAATCGCCTACCTGAACATCAGCCCGGCCGAACTGGCCGATCCCACCCGCGTCACCCAGGAAGAGATCGCGGCCTACTATACCGCCATGGCCCATGAATACGCCCTGCCGGAGCAGGTCAAGGCCCGGCATATCCTGATCCCCCCCGAGGACGACACAGAAGAGGCCCATGAGAGGGCTCGGGAAGCATTGCTGGAGGTCCTGGTTCGGATTCAGGCCGGGGAATCCTTCGCTGACATGGCCCGGGAGTACTCTCAAGACGCCACCGCGGCCCAGGGCGGCGACTTGGGCTGGTTCGGGCGCGGGGAGATGGTCGCTGAGTTCGAGGACGCGGCCTTTGCTATTGAGCCCGGTCAGCTCAGTGAGCCGGTGCGCAGCCCGTTCGGCTGGCACCTGATTCAGGTCGAGGATCGCCGGGAAAGCGGTGTGGTACCCCTTGAAGAAGTGGCCTCGACCATCCGGGCCAGATTGGCTGAGGAGCACGCTCTGGAGCAGCTGCCCGAGACCCTGGACATGGCCATGGAACAGATCATTGTCGGGGAATCCCTGGAGCAGGCCGCTGGAAAGCTTGGCCTCGAACTCCGCACCTCGGAGTTTTTTCCCATGGGCCAATCCCCTGCCGGGTTGGACTTGTCGCCGGAAGCCGTGGCCGTGCTCTTCGGACTCCAGGACGGGGCCATCACCCAGACCCCAATCCTCATGGCCGACGGCTATCTGCTGGCCCAGCGCATCGACTTCGAACCCCAGCGCGTTCGTCCTCTGGAAGAGGTCCGGGACCGTGTCGTAGCCCAGTTGCGCCTGGAAAAGGCCAAGGAGGCCGCCCGAACCAAGGCCGAACAGACCCTGGAAACAATTACCTCTGAAGCCGCGGAAATACCCGAGGAGCCGCGAACCAGCGCCCCCTTTGGCCGCCAAGGCTTCATTCCCGGCCTGGGCTTTCACCCGAACCTGGGTTCGGACGCCTTTGCCGCACCCGTGGGCGACTGGCTCCCCAAAGTCTACGAGATGCAGGACGCGTTCATCGTCGCCCGGGTCCAGAAGCGCATCGCCCCTTCGGAAGAGCAATGGCTGGCCGAGCAGGACGAGTGGCGCGCATCTCTGCTCCAATCCCGGCAACGCGAATTCACGCAGGCCTTTGTGGCCGAGTTGCAAAGCAAGGCCGACATTCGGATCCTGCGCCAGGACGTCCTGCGTCCTGCATCGCGCTGACGCTCTTTCACCGTCGCCGCGACCAATTCCCTCGTCCCCTCACCCCAAGGAGGTTGACCATGTCCGATTCCCCGCTCAAGTTGCTCATTGCCGCGCTGCTTGTCGCCGTTGGATTGACCTTGGGAGGCTTCTTCATCGGCAATGGGTTCGTGGAGGGGCGGCTGGGCGACCGCTTCGTGACCGTCCGGGGATTGGCCGAAACCGAGGTCAAGGCCGATCTGGCCATCTGGCCGATGCGCTTCGTGGCTACGGGCGACGACCTGACCAGGGTCCACGCCCGACTGGCCGCTGACGCGGAAAAGGTTGTCCAATTCATGGTCCGCCACGGTCTGCCCAGGGAAGCCATCGAAATGCAGTCCCTGGAGGTCACCGACCTGCTGGCCCAGACCTATCGATCCGGCCCGGTGGATTCCAGATTCATCCTGACCCAAATCCTCGTTGCTCGCACCGAAAACGTGGACCTCATCGCCTCGGCCAGCCAAAAGGTCAGCGAGCTGGTGGACGCCGGGGTGGTGCTCAGCGCGGAATGGGGTGCCAGCGGTCCGGTCTACCTGTTCACCGGGCTCAACAACGTCAAGCCGGAGATGATCGCCGAAGCCACGGTGAACGCCCGCCTGGCTGCTGAACAGTTCGCCGCGGACTCTGGCAGCCAGCTCGGCGGCATCCGCCGGGCCAATCAGGGCTTGTTCCAGATCCTTCCCCGGGACAATGCTCCGGACATGCAGGAACACAAGCAGATCAACAAGACTCTGCGCGTGGTGACCACGGTGGAATACTACCTGGACCAGTAGCACAACAACAATTTTTGGCAGCAACCGGCATCGCCGCAGATTAAACCACGGAGATCACGGGGGACACGGGGCACATATTCAAAATACTGCTTTTTCCCCGTAATCCCCGTGCACCCCGTGGTTAAACATCTTCGTCAGCCGATGGAAATGGGCGTTTCGCTGTAATGGATGCGAACATGCCGTTTTTCAGATTTGCTCAGCCCCTCCTGCCCCCATCCCCCATCGTCTCCTCCCCCTCCAATCCCCCCGTAAAGGCCTCGCCCCTGACCGCCGTGGTCCCCCAGGATCAAGGCGGCGTCAGGCTGGACCAGTTCTGGATGGACCATGCCGAAGACCTTGGCGTGGCCCGCTCCCGCGTTCAG
The DNA here is from genome assembly GCA_007127655.1 of Desulfonatronum sp. Lineage (GTDB taxonomy): Bacteria > Desulfobacterota > Desulfovibrionia > Desulfovibrionales > Desulfonatronaceae > Desulfonatronum. Next base: position 1,868 of record SKYX01000162.1, on the reverse strand, counting down.
TCCTGGATCAAGAACGGCCTGGCCCTGATCAACGGCAGCCCCTGTCTGCGTCCTGGCCGCCGCCTTGCTCCCGGGGACCGGCTGGAGTTGCGGGCCGCCGTCCCGAATCCCGGCTTGACGCCCGAAAATCGCGAACTGCGCGTTCTGTACCACGACGACGACCTGGTCATCCTGAACAAGCCAGCCGATCTGGTGGTCCATCCCGCTGCGGGCCTGGAACAGGGCACTCTGGTTCATCGCTTGCTCCACCATTTTCCGGAACTCGCCGGGAAGGACGCCGGTGGGATGGACACATCCCGGCCCGGCATCGTGCACCGCCTGGACAAGGACACCACGGGCCTCCTGGCCGTGGCCCTGAACGAACCGGCCCGGCTGCGCCTGGCCTCAGCCTTTGCCGCGCGGGAGGTGGAAAAGGTCTATCTGGCCCTGGTCCATGGACGTCCTCGTGCCGAAGGCGTCGTGGACGCACCCATCGGTCGGCACCCGACCCTCAAGACCCGTATGGCCGTGACCGACAAGGGCGGCAAACCGGCGCACAGCGCGTACACGGTGCTCTGGACCGCGCCCGAAGACCGTTTCAGTCTGGTCCAGGTGCGCATCGCCAGCGGACGGACGCACCAGATCCGGGTGCATATGCGCCACGCGGGCCACCCGCTGCTCGGCGACCTGACCTACTGCCCGGCATCGTTCACGAGTTGGCAGGATAATATCCCCTGCCTGAACGCCCTGCTCCGCCGCCCCATGCTGCACGCCTGGAAACTCGGTCTGCCCCATCCGCGCACCGACCAGCCCCTGTGCTTCGTGCAGCCACCGCCCAAGGACATGCTCCGGGTGATCCTGGTCGGCTCCCGAACCACCCAGCGCGTCGGCCTGACCGGCATGCCCGGTTGCGGTAAAAGCCTGCTCCTGGCCGACTTGGCGGCCCTGGGTCTTCCGGCCTGGAGCGCGGACAGGGCCGTGGCGGAATTGTATCTACCGGGGCGGGACGGTTGGGAGTTACTGCGGAGGAATTTCGGGGACCGTTTTATTCCGGACCCCGCGGGCCCGGTGGACAAACGTGCCTTGCTGAACGCCCTGCGGGAGACGCCGCACCTGCGCCGAGAACTGGAAGCCCTGATCCACCCCCTGGCCAGGCACCATCTGGAAGACTTCTGGCAAGCCCACCGCAAGCACCGGGTCGCCGCGGCCGAGGTGCCTCTGTTGCTGGAAACCGGGTGGCCTTCGGACTTCGACCTGATCATCGGCCTGGCCTGCGCCCCGGACCGCCGCCGAGCTTGGCTGCAGTCCGATCGGGGCTGGGACGAAAACCTGCTGGCAGACATGGAGTCCTGGCAATGGCCCGAAGCAAAAAAAATCCGGGCTTGCCACCTCGTCGTGACCAACCCGGGTTCGCGAGACGAACTCGTCGGGAGAGCACGCGGCCTGGTCAATGTCCTGCAATGGCTGCGCCGCCAAGCCGTCCGCCGCCTTCTGACCCGGATCACCTCCCTGGTCGATCCGGAACGGGCTGCTCAGAGCAACCCCGCATAAGGGGAAAGCATGATCCCACTTCGCGACAACATCCCCAGCCGAAGCCCGTCCTACGGCATGTGGCTGATCATCATCGCCAACACCCTGGTCTTCATCCTCCAGTTGACCATGACCGAACGGGAGCTGCTCCGCTTCACCCACGTCTTCGGCATGGTCCCAGCTCGAGCCACGGACCCAGCCTGGGCCCAATGGGTCGGCTATTCTCCGGACTGGACCATGACCCTGATCACGCACATGTTCCTGCACGGCGGATGGCTGCACTACCTGCTGAACATGTGGATGTTCTGGATTTTCGGGGACAACGTGGAAGACGTGATGGGCACTGTGCGGTTCGTCCT
>SKYX01000393.1 GCA_007127655.1 Desulfonatronum sp. | reverse complement strand
CGAAAAGATCATCGAGAGGGTGTAGACACATGCTTTATCGTGAAGCAGGCGATTTCAAGACCAGCTATGTTGCTGACAGCCAGACCTTTCCGATCAGGTTCGACCGTTATGGATACTACTTCATCCTCGGTTTTGCCTTCGGGGATGAGTTGCTCCCGGAAGACCATGCTTGAAAGCTCCCGCGCCGCTGTCGCGGCCAGTCCGTCCGGCCCCTCCCAGTTCCTCGCTCTGGCTGCTTGCGTAACCATCACGATGACCCGGTCCGGTTTCAGCAGAGCGGCCAAGGCGGTTTGCACAAAACGGCCGGTGTATTTTTGTTCCGGCGAAAAGCCGTATTGTCCGGTTTCGTACTTGCCCGTCCCCAGAAAAGAAATCATCAGTTTAGCCACGAAATTACCTCCCTCCTACCGATACCCAAACGGAAACAACCGCGTCTCATTATCCTCCACCACCTCCAAAATCTCATTCCCCGGCCTGTCGAACAGCATCGCGAAATGATCCCGATCCAGGCCGCTGGTCCGGATTTCCTCGACCACATCTTCCGCCATCTTGGCCGCCTGATCCGTCTCCATCAGCCCGGACTGAGCCAGCCGGGCCAGGGGCAGCAGGGCCATGGCCCGGACCGTGGGGCCGGGGGCCGTGCGGCACAGGCGCAGGGAAGCGCGGAGAAAGCGGTGCTTATCCTCCGGATTCGTGGCGGCCTTGCCCAGGTTCAAGGCCCAGAGGGGCCAGGGGTGGTCCGGTGTCGCGTCCGCCAGGTTGGCCGAGGCCCAATCCAGATAGTCCGGCATGTCCTCGCCGGTGAACGCCAGGAACTTGGCCAGATGGAAATGCTCGAAGGGGTTCAAGGCCGTGAAGTCCAGGGCGCTCAGGGGCCGGTCCAGATAGGCTTCCAGGGGATCCCGGACGGATTGCAATGCTTCCGCGTCCAGCAACGCATGAAACAGATAGGAAAAGCCCCGCCGCCAATCCGCCCGGAAATCCGGCACGCTTCCCCGCCCAAAGGCCTCCTGGGCCAATCGGACATGCTGATGGACCTTCTCCAGGCATGTCGGTCCGCAAAACCCGTAATGCTGGGCCAGGGTTCCGTGAAACCGGCCCAGGGATTCACAGCAGGCGTTGGGGATTCGTTGCCGCCTGCGTTGCCACCCAACCTCCAGCTCTTCAATCAGTCCGGCCAGGGGCCGAACCTGCTCTTCCAGGTCCGCGGCGGAAAAGGCGTAGCGGTTGTGCAGGCCGCCCACCAGGGCATGGATGGCGGCCAGGAGTTCATCGCCCCGGGCATCCCGCAGTGCGAACAGCCGGGCGCAGGCCGGGCGCAGCACCGGCTCCCAGGCAGCGAATTCATGGAGCAAACCCTGGTGGTTCGCCGCTTCCACATGCAGGCGGGCCACGGCGATGCCGATACCAGGCGTCTCCAGGGCCTTGGTGCGCCAGATATTCAGGGGGAACAGTCTTTGGGCCAGTCGGGAAATCTCGGCCAGAGGGGTTGAGCGGTCAGCCATCCGGGCGTGCAGCCGGTCCAGGAGCGGACCGGCGCTCTCCGGACAAAGGCAGGCCATTGCCAGGGCTTCGCGAAACTCTGGTTCCACCTCGGACAACTGGTCCAGAAAAGCCGACGAGACGGAGTGAACGGCGTCCGCCACCCGGCCCGGATCGTGCCTCCGCCGATACAGGGAGACCATGTCCAGAGCATGATCAGGGTGAAAACAGGCGGCCAGGGCCTGGGATTCGTCCAGGGTCCGCACTCCCACGCAGGTCAGGGAGTCGGGGCAGGCCGAGTCGTTCGGCTCAAACGGACGTTCCGGATGAAAGAACGCTCTGAACCCCATTTGCGCCGCTGTCCGGGCCTTGACCGGCACGTTGTCCACCGGCCTGACCCGCCCGTCCTCAGCCAATCCGCCGGTGCAGACCAGCCCTTCGGGCCACACCTCCCCTCGGCGCAACAACCACGCGCCCAGGGCCACGGGCAGGGCCAGGGAGTCCCCATGCAGGGCCGGGCCGAGAATGCCCGGTTCCACAACTGGCCAGACAAAGGCTTCGGGCAGTCCGGCCAGCTCCAGGGCCCGTTCCACGGCTTGGGCCGCGGCCCGGTCCATCCGCTCCACGGGATAGCGTTTCCCGCACACCCCCCGGCCCAGCAGGACGTTGCGCATCAAGCCCCTTTGATTGTCGGCCAGCAGGGTGGGCACGCGAATCCAGTCCATGGCGGCCAGTTGTTCCAGGGTGAACGGCAGGCCGAGGGAGGCGGGATCAAGGCAGCAATGGAGCAGGGGAATGAGTTCAAGGCGGCGGGGAGACAAGGCCAGGGAAGCCAGGAGGGCCTGGTTGAAGCGGCGACGGTCCGCGACGGCGAGGCTGCCGTGAACGGCCCCGACAAGCCCCGGTGCACACCCCGCGTCCTTGGGCCAGATGTCCGGATGGGGATGCAGAAAATCCTCGTCGCGCCCCAGTTCCGGCCAGCGCCATTTCCAGGCCGCCACTTCCTCCAGGGTCCAGCGGGTGATCGTCATGGCCAGTGGCTCGTTGTCGGTT
>SKYX01000108.1 GCA_007127655.1 Desulfonatronum sp. | reverse complement strand
GCTGTGCTACAACACCGGTGGCTATGAAACCTTTGAGAATATCCGGTTGCTGGACGGCGTGGTGGACATCTATCTGCCGGATTTGAAGTTCATGAGTCCGGACGAGTCGGCCAAATACGTGATCCAAGGCCGGGGCGACTACCCGGCCATGGCCCAGGCCTCGATTTTGGAAATGCAGCGCCAGGTGGGCGACGTGGTCGTATCCGGGGACGCGACGGCCCGGCGCGGCCTGATGATCCGCCACCTGGTCATGCCCAACCAGGTGGCCGGAACCCGGGAATTCGTGGACTGGGTGGCCCGGGAGCTGCCCAGGGACACCTACGTGAACATCATGTCCCAGTACCGGGTGGAACACATGGCCTTTGACCATGAGCCCATCGCCCGGGCCATCACCTCCCAGGAGTACGTGGAAGCCATGGATTGGGCCAAGGCCGCCGGACTGACCAACCTGGACAACCGCTCCCTGGCCAACCTGGAAATCCATCGGCGGATGCTGGAGTAGGCGGAATAAGCCCTCCTCAGCTCCAGATGCCCGGTATCTCCCGTTGACAATCGGGGCAGCGGCCGTCGCGAACCCGCATCTGGTCCACGATGAATCCCACCCGAGTGATGAGCGTCTGCCCGCAGTCCGGGCAGAAGGTGTTTTCCCCGTCATGGCCCGGCACCTTGGCCACGTAGACAAAGTTCAGCCCGGCTTCCAGGGCCGTGTCCCGGGCCCGGTCCAGGATGGAAACCGGAGTGCGGGGCAGGGCGGAAAGCCGGTACAGGGGGTAGAACCGGGCCAGATGCAACGGCGTGTCCGGCCCAAGTTCCCCGGCGATCCAGCGGCACATCTCGGCCAGGGTGGGCATGTCGTCGTTGAGCGTGGGGATGACCACGTTGGTGATCTCCAGGTGGACTCCGGACCGCCTGATGATTCGTAGCGCATCCAGCACCGGCTCCAGTTCACCGCCAACCACGTTTCGGTAGAAGTCCGGATCAAAGCCCTTCAAATCCACGTTGGCCGCGTCCACCAATTGGCACAGGGCCTTCAAGGGCTCCGGGCGGATATAGGCCGCCGTGTGCAGCAGGTTGAGCATTCCAGCTTCCCGGGCCAGTTCGGCCACCTCCAGCATGTACTCGTAAAACACCACCGGCTCGCCGAAGGCGAAGCTCACGGAACGCAGCCCAGCGGCCTGGGCCTGGGCCACCACGGCCTGGGGGGGCAGGTCGTAGGCGTGGACGTCCTCGGGCCGGACCAGGGCCATGTCCCAGACCTCGCAGAACTTGCAGTGCAGATTGCAACCGGCCGTGGACACGGACAGGGCGCGGCTTCCGGGCACGACGTGAAAGAACGGTTTGCGCTCCACCGGGTCTTCCTGGATCAGGGCCGGGTTGGCGTAGGTCAGGGTGACACCTTGGCCGTCGCGGTTTTCCCTGGCCCGGCAAGCGGAGCGTTGGCCAGGGGCCAGGGAACATTCATGAGGGCAGAGCCGACACTGGACCGCGCCGTTCGCCGCCGGACTGAACCAGGGCGATGGCCGGGGCCGGACAAAGCCGCGCTGGGCCGCCTGGTTGGAAAGGGCTGCTGTCTGGGCGAGCAGGTCTCGCGGCGGCCCCGTGAGCGCGGAAGCTCCCAGGGCGCAAGCCCCACAGGCCGCCAGCTTCAGAAATTGTTTCCTGGTCATGGTGGCGGCCATGGTCGATGTCGAACGTGGTGTGTGGTGAAGGGGCATGAAACACCTCGTGTTGCGGGTTTTCGTCATGGATCAGTGCTGCGTGATGGCCCTGCGCGGAATGTTCCGGTTCGCGGTACGATTTTTCCGGCAAGAGCGGCCAGAAGCGTCAGCCCGGCGGAAGCATTGAGCGCTCCGGCCAGCAGGAAGCAGGCTGGGACGCCCTGGACCGGGGCGATGGCCACCCCGGCCAGGGCCGCACCCAGACAGGCTCCGGCCAGTTCCAGGCCGTAGATCCGCCCCGCGGCCTGTTCGGGCTTGCCGGACAGGGCCGTGGAGCATGCAGCGGCCAGGGGAAAATCCACTCCGCCGGCCAGGCCCGCGGTGAAGGTCAGGACCCCGAACAGGGCCAGCACGGCCTGGGGCGAGGTGATGGCCGCGGTCTGGGGCAGCAGCAGACCCACGCTCCAGGCCAGCAGGGCGATGCCGACCTGGACCAGGGCCAGCCACAGGGCCAATCCCTGGCCAGGTTTCAGGCCAGATTTCAGGGCCGGGGGCTTGATCCGGGAGGTCGTGGCCGTGCCGACCAATCGTCGTCCCAGCAAGGTTCCCACGGCCAGCCCGGACATGAACACGGCCACGATCAGGCCCACGGTCTCGTAGACGAATCCATATAGTCCCTGAAAGGCGAAGAGCAAGGCCACCTGCATCAGCATGGTGGACATGCCCGTGGTCAAGGCGGCCAGGTTGACGCTCCATGCCATGCCGGCCCCGGCCATTTCGGGTTGAGGGGCCCTTGGGGAAGGCTTGCGGCTTCTCCAGAGGGAGAGGGCCAGCATGGTCAGTACAGGGGTCAGCAGGAGCGGAGTGACCCACCAGAGGCG
>SKYX01000263.1 GCA_007127655.1 Desulfonatronum sp. | reverse complement strand
GAGGGGCAGGTCGAGGGCGTGGACAAGGGAGCGGCCAAGGACGTGGCCAGGGAGCGCAACGGTGATCTTCGCTGTTGCCAGCGGCAAGGGGGGGACGGGGAAAACCACGGTCACCGCCTCCTTGGCCGCCATTTGGGAGGGACCGCTAACTCTCGTGGATCTGGACGTGGAAGAGCCCAATCTGCATCTGTTTCTGAAGCCCGAGATGATGCGGGAGACCCCGGCCATGCTGGAGGTTCCGGTCCACGATTCGGCCACGTGCACCCTGTGCGGGGAGTGCGCCATGTTTTGCCAATACAAGGCCTTGGCAATCATGGGCAAAACCATGCTGTTCTATCCGGAAATGTGTCACGGTTGCGGCGGGTGTCTGAAAATCTGCCCCGAGGGCGCTCTCAGCCCGGGCGGACGAGAGCTGGGGGTGATCGTCGAGGGCCAAACGGAGTTTGGACGTTTTGTGATGGGCCGGTTGCGGGTGGGAGAAGCAATGAGTCCGCCACTGATGCAGCAGGTTAAGCAGCGGGTAAAGGAGCAAACGAGTCATGCTGGGAAGCCTAGTGGCGTACTGGGCGGCGTACTGGGCGATGTGTTGATTGACGCCCCTCCAGGGGTGAGTTGTCCGGCGATGCACGCCGTGATGGATGCGGACGCCATCCTGCTGGTCACCGAGCCCACGCCCTTCGGCCTGTATGATTTTCGTCTGGCCGTGGAGGCCTTTTCCGGCCTGAACAAGCCCATGGGCGCGGTGATCAACCGGGTCGGCATCGGTGACCAAGGCGTGGACGATTACTGTCGAGACGCGGGCATTCCGATCTGGGCTCACATTCCCAACAGCATCCTGGCGGCCAAAGCCTATTCGCGGGGGGAGATCGTCGCCAGGGAGCTGCCTGAACTGAGAGGGCTTTTTCAGGAGTTAAAAGAGCGCATGCGGGCCGCTGTCAGTGCATCCCAGGAGGTGGGCCGTGCGTGAAATCGTTGTGATCAGCGGCAAGGGCGGCACGGGCAAGACCAGCATCACGGCAGCGTTCGCGCATTTGGCGGACAACGTCATTGTCTGCGACCTGGATGTGGACGCGCCGGACCTGCACATGCTGTTGGCCCCGGCTGTCGAGGAAGAGCATGCCTTTCGCTCCGGGCACGAAGCAGTCATCGATCAAGAGCGCTGCACGAAATGCGGGGTGTGCGCGGAGCTCTGCCGCTTCGGGGCCGTGCGCGAAGACCAGGGGAAGTATGTCGTCGACTCCCTGCGGTGCGAGGGCTGCAAGGTCTGTGTCCATTTCTGTCCGGATCAGGCCGTGGATTTTGTGGAAAAGCATTGTGGGCAGTGGTTTTCCTCGACCATGCGCTTCGGGCCGATGATCCACGCACAGTTGTTTCCAGGGGAAGAAAACTCCGGGCGGCTCGTGGCTCTGCTCAAGAAGGAAGCCCGCCAGCGCGCCAAAAAACAAGGACTGTCCCTGATTTTGTGCGACGGAACGCCGGGTATCGGATGCCCGGTCATCAGCTCGCTTTCCGGGGCGAACCTGGCGGTGGTGATCACCGAGCCGACCCCGTCCGGGCGACATGACCTGGAGCGTGTGGCCGGCCTGTGCCACCATTTCCGCATCCCCGTGGCCGTAGTTGTGAACAAGTTTGACCTGAATCCGGATAACAGCCGGGAGATCGGCGCGTACTGCCGCGAGCAGGGACATGGCCTGTTGGGCATGCTGCCCTACGATGAGCAGATGACCAAGGCCATGATTCTGGGCAAGTGCATCACGGAAATGCCGGGCTCTCGCTTTGGCGACGAATTGCGCGGGATATGGGCAATGATTGTCGCCTATCCCGTTAGGCCGTTGCGTCTCGCTTAACAGTCCGTTGAAAAACTCCCAATTGCTGCGTCGCTGCAAAAAGTTCAAACTCTCACGTATGAATAAATACGCTTCGACCTAGAACTTTTTTTGCTCCTTGCACTTGGGTTTTTTGAACGAACTATGGATAAGGACTTTTTCAACACTCAGTGAACTGTTGCAACGCAACGCGTATTGGTTTCTTAAATTGCTAACTGCCTTGATGAAATAAAGGAGATGTCACCATGGACACGTTGATTATCGCTGTCCCGTCCGAAACCCCCGGCGGTCTGGATGCCGCTGTCGGGATGCATTTCGGCCATTGCGATCTGTACACCATCGTGGAAGCCAAAAACGGGGAAATCGTGGACGTGCGAACACTGCCCAACGTCCCCCACCAGCAGGGCGGGTGCATGGCCCCGGTCAATCACCTGGCCCGCAACGGGGTCAAGGTGCTCATTGCCGGAGGCATGGGGCTGCGGCCGCTTATGGGGTTTCAACAGGCTGGAGTACGGGTTGTTCATGGAGCCGGCGCGCCCTCGGTGGGCCATGCCATCCAAGCCTTTCTGATGGATTCCCTGCCGACCTTCAGCACCGAGAATACGTGCGGCGGGGGAGCGCAACACTAACCGATCTTCCACATTGCCACGCCGATAATCCGGCGTTTCCCTGTGTCGCTTTTTGCACGGGAAGCGTCGGATCACCATTTTCATGAACTACTTTTGAAGCCCTTCGCGAGGTATCGGGATCAAGGGAGGAGACGCATGCAGATACTGATGGCCACCAATCGTTCAGAAGATATATTCACTCGTTTTTGCGAAGCGTTGCGGCAAGAGATGGGTAACGTGGAGTTACTGTTCACCAATAACTGGACCAACGTCCTGGCTGCGGTGAAGGTCATGCCGCCGGGATTTGTGATCCTGGACCAGGGCCTGCCCGAAGGCGAGCCATTGGATCTGGTGCGTAAATTGATGTCGGTGAACGCGGCGGTGAATTGCATCGTGATCACCGACCTGGACGAGGAATCCTTTCACGAGGCCGGTGAAGGGCTGGGAATCTTCGCGCCACTGCCCGTGGAGCCCAGCTTTGAGGACGGAGTGGCTTTGGCTCGAAGTGTAAATCAGTTCATGGGGGCGCGGGGGTGGCTGCCTCTTCATGATCCTGAACCATAAGCATGGGGAGGATATGGCTTAAGCTTGTGTTCAGGTGCAGGGAGTTGCCGTCACCGGCTTGCTGTTTGCCTGAGGGGGACGAGACGCTAAAAAACCCAGACCGCCCAACCGGGCAAGGTTGGCCAGGAGAGCCTTTTCTTCCTCGCTCTGCCCGGCGCAATCCTTGTCCGAACACGTCTCGCATCCGTGGTCACTCATGATGCACAAACTCCTGAATTTGATGGTAAGGATATCGTTGATCGAAGCCTGTTCAACATTCAACCATGGCTACGCCGGACTCCAGCAACGATGTACCCGCAGGCGCCGTTGCCTGGGGCGGTTGCCAGGCATGGTTTTTTGGTTTGTCGACGCACTTGGCGTACCAGAGGGGGGTGGAACGGATGCTGGCGCCGGTGCTGTGCTTCCGTCTTGCTGATTGCGCGAACCACTTTGGCTCTTACCTTGGCCTTGACCTCGTCCCATCCCCTGGCCGCCCTGACCGCGGCAGCCACTACGCCCTCGTCCCTGACCTTGACCCTGTGGGCAATTTCCATTGCCCCAGCCACTGATAGCGCCCTGTCCGGTGGGTCCGGTTCCGTCTCCTCTTGGCATGACAACCTCCTGTGTGCGGTTCCTTGGTTGTGGTCTGTTGACCATGTAAGGGCTTAAACACAATCTGTGCCAAGCGAGGATAGTTAGTATTTTCATGGTGATAGTGCCGAAAATCGAAAAGCTGCTTGCAAGGCGGGCTTGTAATGCGTCCCTAAACGGAAAATGGGCTTGTTTTGCGCCTTGATTGCAATTGACACTGGGAAGGGGCGCTCATTCATCATAGCGTCGGGCAACACGTTAAAGCAGATTGGATGCCAAGCGCATGGCCGAGTTACGGAACACGGCGAGTTTGGAGAGGGAACGCAGGCGGCCCAGGGTGTATTCCTCACAGGAGTCCAGGTCCTGCTCGAAGATGGTGTCGTGACGTCGGGCCAGGTCCTCGTTCAGGAACCAGACCATCAGTTCCTTGTGCAGTTCCAGGCTGCGCATGTCGATGTTCATGGTTCCGATGCAGAGCAGGTTGCCGTCGATGGTCATGGTTTTGGCGTGCAGAAAGCCCTGCATATAGTGGTAGATCCGGCCGCCGGCCTCAAGGAGTGGGCCGAAGTAGGTCTGGGCCGCGTACCAGGCGGTGCGCTTGTCCGGCAGGCCGGTCATCATCAGGCGGACGTCCACTCCGGCCAGGGCCGCGTTGACCATGGTTTCGTAGATCTGCTCATCCGGAACGAAATAGGGTGACTGGATCCAGATCCGCTTCCGGGCGTGGCTCATGGCCAACACGTGGGCCCGGCGGGCGGCCTGCCATTTGTCCTCCACGCTGGTGGCCGCGATCTGAACCGGAACGCAGCCTTGAGGCATGGGGTACGCCTCTGGAAAAAAACGCGGCGTGAACAGGTTCTCTCGGCTGGCCTCGGACCAGCGCAGAGCGAAGAGTTTTTGCAACTCGGCCACCGCCGGACCGCAAAACCGGACATGGGTGTCCCGCCAGGACGGAAAACGCCGTCCGCCGTCGATGTACTCTTGACCAACGTTGATCCCACCGGTGTATCCCCGCGTCCCGTCGATGACCACGATCTTGCGGTGGTTGCGGTAGTTGGCCCTGTTCAACTGGCGGACGTCAAAGCGGACCTTGGCCCCGGCCGCGGCCAGCCGGTTCAGTTCGGTCTTGCGGTAGGGCAGGTTGCCGATGAAATCGTTGAGCATCCGCACTTCCACCCCGGCCCGCAGTCGCTCCAGGAGGATGGCGCACAGCTCCGCGGTTAGCCGATCCCGCTCCCAGATGAAATACTGGATGTTGATGGTCTCCTTGGCCTGTGTCAGATCTTCTTTCAAGAGCGCGAATTTTTCCCCTCCACTGGGCAGGATGCGCACGTCGCAGGCCGGCAAGGGCGGGGTGGACTCGGTGCGCTCGATGAGCTGGACCAGCCGGGAGTAGCCTCGTTCCTCGGCCCAATCGCGCCCGGCGTCGGCCTTGTCCGCGTACCGGTTGTACACCGCGCGCATGGTGGAACCGGCCATGGCCTGGTGTCGTTCGTGCAGCCCTCGCTGCTCGGCGATCTTGCGCCAGTTGCGGCCGAAAAAATAGTACAACCCCAGCCCCAGAAGGGGCAGGAAGGAGAGCAGCACCAGCCAGGCCAGGGTTTTGGTCGGGTCACGCTGGTCGTTGACCAGGACAACCAGCACTGTCAACCAGTACAGAAAAAAGGTGGCACCGAGCAGAGCGGGCCAATTTTCCATGAATTGCCATTCCATTCAGGACTCCGGGTTTGGGGACGTGGGGCTCAGGGAGGGGGCAGGGTGGAGAAATGAAATCGGCGGTGGGTTCTTGAGAAACGGAGTTTTTTTCACTAGGTCTGGTACGCATCACAGGACACGGAGAAATGGTTACTCCGTTATGTCATCGGCAACCCGAGATCAAGGAGGACGGCGTGCGGCAGGAAGATGAAGCGAACACTGATTCGGACACGGTTCCGGATCCGGTCGGGAAAACGGCTGCGACCGCGGCGTGGAAGGACGAAGAGGTGGAGTTCATCAAGATTTTTTTCACGGATCTGAATGGACGGCTTCGGACCTTGACCATCAATCCGGAGTTCATGGACCAGATCGTGGAGAAAGGGGTCGGCTTTGACGGCAGTTCCATTGCCGGAATTACCACGGTGGACGACAGCGACAGGCTGTTGCTTCCCGTTCCGGAGAGCTACCGCGTGCTGGAGTTCAACTGTGAACGGATCGGCTTTTGTATCGCCAAGATTTCAAACCTGATGGGCGGGCGGTCTCTGTCCGACCCGCGGGCCGTCCTGGAGCGGACCCTGGAGCGGGCCATGGAAGAATTCGGTTTCCGTTTCCAAGTGGCTCCGGAATACGAGTTCTTTCTCCTCAAAAGCGACGACTTCACCAAAAACATCCATTCGGACAAGGCCGGATATTTTCACTCCGATCCTCACGACAAGGGCGGTTTCGTGCGCAACCAGATTATCCGCACCCTCAAGCGTTGCGGCATCCGCCACGAAAAGACCCATCACGAGGTCACGGCCTCCCAACATGAAATCAACTTGGAGCACACGGACGCCTTGTCCGCCGCAGACAGGACCCTGCTCTTCAACTACGTGGCGGAGCGGGTAGCCGCGGAACAGGGCATGCACATGACCCTGATGCCCAAGCCCTTTGACGGCCAGAACCGTAACGCCTTCCACCTGCATATCTCCATGTGGAACCAGGAAGGAGATAATCTGTTCCACGACGCCCAGGGCGAGCATCGGCTGAGCAGTCGGGCCCGCCAATTCATCTCCGGGATTCTGAAGTACGCCCGCCAGACGTCCATTCTTATGGCCTCCACGTACAACTCCTACAAGGCCTATGTGGCGGAGCGGGAGGCGCCCATGGTCGTGGGCTGGGGGATCAAGAACCGCAGTTCCATGGTTCGCCTGCCCCACTGCATCAGCCCGGAAAGCACCCGCTTGGAACTGCGCAGCCCGGACCCATCGGGAAACGTGTACCTTCAGATGGCGGCCTTGATTGAAATGGGACTCCAGGGGCTCCGGGAAGGGCAAGAGTGCGGGCCGCCGGACATGGGCAGCGTCTATCGCAGCCTTTTCGATTGTCGGGTTTGGGACGAACGGTTCCTGCCTCGAAGCATGTACGAGGCCTTGGTGGAGGCGGAGCGGAGCGAATTCCTGCGCAACCTCCTGGGCGAGAGCATCTACAAGCAGTATATGTGCTTGAAGATCGCCAGCTGGGAAGAGCACCGCACCCACGTCACACCGCGGGAACTGGGGAATTACTTGAGCTGTTAGGCGACAACGCGGGGCTCCGAGCGGAAAGGTTCGGGGCCCCGCAAGTGGAAGTACGTAAGCGAGACGAGGTCAGAAGCCGGAACGCCGGTCCGAGCGGGATTGCTATTCCGGGATATTCGGCCACTGGGTGGTTTTGCCCTGGTAGTTGCGCAGGGTGTATTCCTTTTCGTCTTTGCCCTGAATGTAATAGTCGGGCATCAGCGGGATTTTGCCGATGTTCGTGGCGATGACGTACATGGGTTGGGCCAGGCCGGTGGTGTGGCCGCGGATGGCGTCCCGGATGAGTTCCGCGCCCTTTTCCACCGGGGTTCGGAAGTGATCGATGCCCGGCGCGGGCTCGCAATAGAAGACATAGTAGGGCCGGATGCGAACGGTCAGCAGCTTTTGGTGCAGTTCGCGGAATGTGGCCGGATCGTCGTTGATCCCCTTGAGCAGCACCGCCTGGTTGCCCACGTTTACCCCACAGGTCAGCAGGTCGTAAACGGCCTGTGCTGTTTGCTCTGTGATTTCTTTGGGATGGTTGCACTGGGTGTTGATCCAGATAGGCACCCGATGGCGGCCGGCAAGGACTTTTTTCAGCCCTTCGGTGACCCGTTGCGGCAGGACGATAGGGGCCCGCGTTCCAAAGCGGATCATCTGCAAATGCGGCATTTCCCGAAGCTTGCGGATCAGATAGTCCAGCTTCTCGTCCGAAAACAGAAACGGATCTCCCCCGGTGATCAACACGTCCCGCACTTCCGGGTGTTCTTGAATCCACTTCAACCCCTCCTCCACGTCGAAGCGCAGTTGCAGATCCCGGTCCACGACGAGTTCCTTGCGGAAACAGTGCCGACAATAGATGGCGCAGGCATCGGAAACGGTGAAGGCGACCCGGTCCACGTATTGTCTGGCGATGCAGTCCGGCCGAACTTCCGAGGTGTCTCTGTTTTCCTTCCAAATCAGATAGTTGGGAACGCCGTAGGTGTTCTCGCGCTCCTGGATGCTGGGCACCACCTGTCTGCGAATCGGACAGTCGGGGTCGTCCCGGTCCATCAACGCGGCGAAGTAGGGGGTGGTTCCCCACCGGGTCGGCATTTCCGTGATGGCCCGTTCTTCCCGATCCGTGACGTTGATGTAGGTCTTGAGTTTGTCCAGCGTGTTGACGTGATTTCGCATCTGTTCCTGCCACAACTCCATGATATACCTCCGCTCAATGACAATGATGATTACTTGCGTCCCAGGCCGAAATCTCTCCTTGGCAGGGGATGGCAAGCGCCCATTTGTGCCCAAAAAATGTCGCGACATCAAGAGGTTTGCATTTTTCGGCCAAAAGTTGTGCAAAAGTTGTTCAGGAAGGATGCCGAAGCGCTCTGCTCGCCGCAGACTTGTACCTTTCCTTGAAAGAGTCTCCGCCTTGCCTCGGCGAGAAGAGTGCTTGAGTTGGCGGGGTTGCTGGAAGCGGGCTTCCTGCAAAAAGGGGGGGGCTGAAGCTCTGTCCGGCTTCAGCCCCCCTTTGGTTTGCACGATGGGAGGAACGCGACTCTGGCCGCTAGACGAGGACTCGGGTGTCGTCGGTCAGGTAGGTCATGAATCGGGTCGGCGGGGTCAACAAGCCGTCGATCCAGCGCTCAGGCCAAGCCCGTTCGCCATGCATGGCTCCCAGCAAGGCCCCAAGGACCGCGCCCCGGTGGCAGTTGTCGCCGCCAAGGTTGGTGTTCACGATCAGGGCCTGTTCCGGATCGTCCTGATATTTCCAAGCCAGGTAAAACGCCAGCGGAAGGGCTTGCTGGACGTAACAGGCCGTGCTGAAGACGTTGAGGGCCACGTCAACATCATCGCGATCCGCCAAGTGCTCAAAGGAATGATCGGTGAAAAAGTTCGCCTTTCCCGGAAGTTCCTGTTCCAGGGCTTGGCGGATGTCCATGCCGTCCAGGACGGATTGAAGAGTCAGGCTGAATGCGGTGAAGGCGTCGCTCATGAGTGGACCGGGGTGGGTCAGTTCCAGGTGACGTTGAGCGAGCAGGAGGCTTCTGTTCGGTTGGTCGTGGTAGAAAAGCAGGATCGGAATCGGCATGCACAGTCCGCCGATGTGCTTCTCTACAGGTGCGGCAACCGTCATGCCTTTCTTGCGCAAGACCCAGGCCTTGAAGAACTCCCGGTGACATTCTTCGATGTAGGTATCGTGATGTTTGCCGGGGGTGGTCATGAACGCGACATATTTGTCGAGATAGCTGTCAGGATCATAGCCCCCGGACTCCAGGAGGTGGTCCATGAGCAAACGGCTGAGCTTGATGTTCAGAGTGTTTTCACCGGCCTGCAGGAATTGATGGTAGTGTACGCCCCGTTCGCCCCAAAACATGGCTTGATTGTGCAGGATGTCTGCATCTGGACCGGCCGGACGGTAGCGAGAGCGCCAGAGAATGCTGTCCGGATGGGGGTTGCGGGGTTGCTGGTAGTCCCGGACGAGGCCGTAGTCCTTGTGCAGGGAAAGCCGATCATAATACCAGTGCACCGGCATGGCCAGGGCGTCGGCGATCAAGAATCCATACAGCGACCCGGAGAGGCGAGAGCTGATTTCCGGTGTATGTTTGAGCATGGCTGCATCCTTGTTTGAAGGGTGACGAAGGTCTTCTTCCGGTTACTAATAAGTCCTGATCAGCGATGGTCAATTGTCGACGAGAGGTACCTACTCAGCTCATCCGTGCGGAAGCAGCCTGGATAACGGTACGCGCCAGCCTTCGCGGGTATGACTGACTCGGAGACGGCACTGAAAAACACGTCATTCCCGCGAAGGCGGGAATCCAGCGTCGGAAAGAGCCTCTCCCCCAGGACGTACTGAGTCGTTACGACGAGAGGGGATGGTGGGATTTTTGTGAATATTCCGAGCGACTATTGTCTACCCAAAAAAACTCCTCAGCACATTTTACGACAAGACATGGAGTGTTCGGGCTTGTCTCGATTTTTCAGCCTCGCAACTCCTTCGCCGGCTTCGGAACATCGAA
Organism: Desulfonatronum sp.; assembly: GCA_007127655.1. Lineage (GTDB taxonomy): Bacteria > Desulfobacterota > Desulfovibrionia > Desulfovibrionales > Desulfonatronaceae > Desulfonatronum. The sequence goes on along the minus strand of SKYX01000263.1, from coordinate 123 downwards.
CCATTGCCCGAATAAACAACAGCTGGCACTTCAGGCGTCCGGCAATGGTTCGATGAACGAATCCTGGCTAAGTCAGACAGGCGAGGCTGAAAAATCGAGACAAGCCCGAACGCAGGTGAGGAG
>SKYX01000020.1 GCA_007127655.1 Desulfonatronum sp. | reverse complement strand
CGGCCAAAAAGCGTTGCAGGGCGGCTTCGATGTTGGGCAGGTCCACCAGGGTGTCCAGGCAGGGGCCGAAGGGGCGTTGGTTGAGGACGCCGTAGACCGGGATGGGGTAGGTGTCCTGGATGCCGCTGGACAGATCCCGGTCGCAGGCCACGGCGATGATCAGCTTGGGCTTGTTTTGGACCACGATCCGCCGGGCGATGGTTCCGCCCGTGGCGATGGCGATGCGGATGCCGTAGGTTTCCGCCAGGCCGATCAGCCCGTCCAGGGGGCATTCGCCGCAGCGCTTGCAGTGGTTGATATCGTAGGTCAGGCGCCTTGGGCAGCGGGAATTTTGCAGGCAGTGGGGCAGCAGAAGCAGTATTTCATGGGGCTGGAATCGGCCCCGTTCCGAGGTCACCAGCTCGTTGTTCACCTTGATGAAAGAAAGCCGGATGTCGTCTTTGGGAATGTTGAAAAAGCGTCCCAGAAGGGTCATCAGGGGGAGAAAGAGTTTGATGGTGATCCCCCGAAACCGAGAACTGAGGGGAAAGCTGCGGCCCAGGAGAATGTTCAGGACCATGCCGATGGAGGACCAGAGGATCATGGTCCCCAGGGCCAGCAGGGCGACGGCCAGCAGACCCGAGGCGAAAGGATGAATGTTTTGCAGGCCGATGAAAGGAATCACCCACAAGAAGACCAGGAGCAGGCAAAGCAGGAGCGACGTTGCCAGAATCAGGCCGATGAACAGCCGCTTGCCAGGATTGGAGGCCTTTTCCAGGAATTCCGGGTCCATGTCCGGTTTCTGATCCTGCTTCCGTTCCTGCTTTTGGGGCGGCTCAAGCGGCTTCAGGGACATCAGGACTCCTCGGGTGGGGGGCAGACCGGTTCGTTCAGCCCCAGGCAAAGACGGTCGCCAGGGCAAATTTGGCGCAGATAGCCGCAGCGAAAAGCCTGGGCGTCCATGCGCTTGGCGTCGGACGGATGGAAATGACTCACCAGATAGGCCTTGTCCCGGCAGGCAATGGCCAGCGTGTCGCCGTGGATGCCGATGAATGAGCCGGGAGCGGGCTTGCCCGCATCCCGAGGTGCGTCGACTGTGGATTCGCTGGCCAGCGGCTCGCCGACCTGGCCGGGATGTACGGCGACCTTGCGTTTGATCTGGTTTTCTCCAGGCAAAAAGAAGTAGGCTCCTGGCCAGGGGTGCATGGCCCGAATGTGGTTATGCACGGTTCGGGCCGGCTGGTCCCAGTCGATCAGCCCCATGTCCTTGGTCAGTCGGGGGGCATACGTGGCCAGGGAATGGTCCTGCTCCACGGCGATCAACGTGCCGGACCGGTGCCGGGCCAGGGTTTCCAGCAGCAGTCTGCCGCCCTGGGCGGCCAGGGTGTCGTGCAGGGTCTGGGCCGTGTCGTTGATGTCCACGCCCATGGCCCGCTGCAAGAGGATCGGCCCGGTATCCATGCCCTTGGCCATGCGCATGATGGTGATCCCACTGACCGGGTCCCCGGCCAGCAGCGCGGCCTGGATGGGCGAGGCCCCACGGTAGCGCGGCAGCAGGGAGGCATGGACGTTCAGGCAGCCGTACCTGGGCAGATTGAGCACCGTCTCGGGAAAAATCAGCCCGTAGGCCGCGACGATGAAAAAGTCCGCCTGAAAGGCCTCCAGTTCCGCGACTACAGTCGGCTTCTTGAGAGTTTCCGGTTGTAGAACAGGGTAGCCCATTTTCAGGGCGGTTTCCTTTACCGCGGACGGTTTGCAGGTCCGGCCTCGGCCGCAGGGGCGGTCCGGCTGGGTGACCACGGCCAGAATGCGGAGTTGTTGATCCGTGCCCAGGTCGTCCAATATCCGGGCGGCAAAGGGCGGGGTGCCGAAATAGACCACCCGCAACGGGTCTCCGGAATCGGGCGGCGTCCCAGGGGGAGGAACGGGTGCGGGAGTGGAGAGGGACGTCAGCTTTTCTTGAGCCATTTTTTCAACTTTTGTTCGTAGAGGGAGCGTTTCAGGCGGCTGATCTTGTCGATGAAGAGCACGCCGTCCAGGTGGTCCAGTTCGTGTTGAAGGCAGATGGCCAGCATGCCGTCCACCTCCACCTCCACGGGCTGGCCGTCCAGGTTCAGGGCCTGCAACCGGACACGCTCGGCCCGCTGGATCTTGCTCCGGTAGTTCATCACACTCAGGCAGCCTTCGCTGGATTCCACCTGCCCTTGGGCCTCGACAATCCGGGGGTTGACGAAAACCAGCGGCTCCTCGCGCTTGTCCGGGCCGGTCACGTCCACCACGATCAACCGGCACGACTCGCCCACCTGGGGGGCGGCCAGACCGAGGCCCTCCTTGTGGTACATGGTCTCCAGCATGTCCTCGGCCAGTTGGCGAATCTCGGGAGTGACGGTCTCGATTTCCGCCGCGGTCTTGGCCAGAATCGGGTCCGGATAGGTAAGTACGGGACGCATCATCAGCCAAACCTACTTGATAGCTTCCCGGGCCTTCAATCCCAACTCGCGCAACTGGACGTTGGACACGGGCGAGGGGGCCTGGGTCATCAGGCACGAGGCCTTCTGGGTTTTG
>SKYX01000439.1 GCA_007127655.1 Desulfonatronum sp. | reverse complement strand
CTGCTGCCCGAGGATGTCCGGGACGTGAGCGACCTGGCCGGGCTTCCGTTCACGACCCGGGACGACCTGATCCGGGCCTATCCCTACGGCCTGTTCGCCGTGCCGCTGCGCAACGTGGTCCAGTTGCGGCTGGCCGCTTCCAGCGTCGAACCCATCGTGGTGGGCTATACGCGGCAGGACTTGCGGATGTGGACCGAGCTGATGTGCCGGGCCATGACCGCGGCCGGAGCGGGCCGCACGGACATCATCCAGGTGGCCTTTCATTACAGCCAGTTTCCCGGGGCCTTCACCTTCAATCAGGGCGCGGAATCCCTGGGCGCGGTGCTCACCCCTGCGGCCACGGTGTCCGGGGCCTTGCAGATCAAGATGATGCGGGACTTCCGCTCCACCGTGCTGGCCGGCACCCCGGCCTTTGCCCTGAGCCTGATCAAGACGCTGCAAGATGTGGAAAGCCGGACATCGGCTGAAGGCCCAGGCCAAGGGGAAAGCGGCTCCAGGCTGCACCTGCGGGTGGGCCTGTTCGGGCCGGAGGCGCTGCAACCCCAGGTGCGCGGGCTGCTGGAGCGCGGTCTGGGGCTACGAGCGTATTCGGTCTACGGAGTGGCGGAAATGATCGAGCCGGCCCTGGCCGCGGAATGCGTCCAGCAAAGCGGCATGCATCTGGCCGAGGACCATTTTTACGTGGAGATCGTGGATCCGAAAACCGGACAGCCACGGGCCCCCGGCGAGGAAGGCGAGGTGGTGGTGACCAGCCTGACCACCCAGGGCTATCCGCTGATCCGTTTCCGCACCGGAGACATCAGCCGGCTGCACTTGGCGTCCTGTCCCTGCGGCAGAACCTCGGCCCGGCTGTCTCCGGTTTTTCGGCGCAGTGACGACGCTGTCTCGGTTCGCGGCATTCGGGTCCATCCCGGACTGGTGGAACAGGTGATCCGGGACGTGGCGCCGGAGTCTCCGGATTTTCGGTTGGTGATCCAAACGGTGCACGGGTTGGGCGACCAGGTGGAACTGGTCCTGGCCCATCCCGAGGACGGCCCGCTGCCCGGGGCGACCCTGGAGACCCTGCGCGCTCAACTTCGCCGCGTCCTGGGCCTCGGCCTGCGCCTGCGTCAAGTTCCCGCCAATCGTCTGCCGCTGGCCGGATTGACCTACAAAACCACGTTTCAGGAACGGGAAACTCCGGCTTCGGAACTCCCGTTTTGAGGGGGAAGAGATTCAGAATTCAGGATTCAGAAATTAGAATTCAGGTTGTATAGCTACGCACTTTTTACGAATTTTGAGAGGAACATACATGTCGCGGAGTTCGGTTTATTTCTCCCTGGTGCTGCATTTTCATCAGCCCGTGGGCAATTTCGACCATGTTTTCGCCAATGCCTACGATTTGGCCTACAAGCCGCTGTTGGATCACCTGTGGGACTATCCGGATATCCGGGTCGGGCTGCATTTTTCCGGTTGTTTGCTGGACTGGCTGCTGGAGCACCGGCCCGCGGTGCATGAACTGGTGGGCCGATTGGTCAAACGCGGGCAGGTGGAGATTCTGGCCGGCGGGTATTACGAGCCCGTGCTGCCTATGCTCCGGCCCGAGGATGCCCAGGGGCAGGTGCGGATGCATATCAGGGCCATGGAGGACCTCTGGTCCGTCACGCCCACAGGGCTTTGGCTGACCGAACGGGTCTGGGAGCCGCACCTGCCGTCCTGGCTGGCACCCCTGGGCCTCCGCTACAGCCTCGTGGACGACAACCATCTGCACCGGGCCGGTGTGCGTTGCTTGGCCGGGACCTGGCTGACCGAGGACTGCGGCCATCCCTTGCGCCTGTTGGTCAACCTCAAGCCGCTGCGTCGGTTGATTCCCTGGCAGCCTCTGGACGCGGTCTGGGCCATGCTGGGCGATTTGGCCGCCTTGGGCCGGGACGTTGGCATAACCCCGCTGGCCTGTCTGGGGGACGACGCCGAGCGATTCGGATTGTGGCCCAGGACCCACGAGCATTGCTGGGAACAGGGGTACATGCGCCGCTTTTTCGATGGGTTGCTGGAGCGGAGGGACTGGATCAGGACGGTCACTCCGGCCGAATACATGGAGCGCCATGCGGACCAGGGCCGGGTCTACCTGCCCACGGCCTCTTATCTGGAAATGATGGACTGGGCCATGCCCACCCAGGAGGCCGCGACCCTGGGGACCTATCGCCGGGCCTGCGAGACCCAGGATATTTCCCGGTTTCTGTCCGGCGGTTTCTGGCGCAACTTCCTGGTCAAATATTCGGAAGTGAACTGGCTGCAGAAGCGAGGGCAGGACCTTTCCCGGGCTCTGGACGGGCTTGTCGCGGAACGGGGCGAGGACGCGGCCGTGGAGTCGGGCCGCAAGCGGGTCTGGGCCAGCCAGTGCAACTGCGCCTACTGGCACGGGGTTTTCGGCGGAGTTTATCTGACCCATCTGCGCCAGACCAATGCTGCCAATCTCCTGGCGGCCCAGGAGGAGTCCGGCCTGTGGCCCTCTCCCCACTGGTCCGTCCGGGACGTGGACGTGGACGGACGCGAGGAACTGCATGCGCG
>SKYX01000131.1 GCA_007127655.1 Desulfonatronum sp. | reverse complement strand
GCATATCTCAATGGTAGGACAGGCATCCTGCCTGTCCGTGCAGGCAAGATGCCTGCACTACCAAATTCAAACACGGTATTTCAGTAACAACCATATCCCTTACCGGAAATCAGCCGCCTTAACGCAACGTGACCACGGTTACTCCATCGCCGCCCTGATCTTCGTTGGCCACTGTGTAGGCTGCGACCACCGGGTGACTCTTGACAAACTGGTGGACTTCTCGGCGCAAGGCCCCGGTTCCCCGGCCATGGATGACCTCCACCTGCTCCGAACCGCGCAGCAAGGCCCGGTCCAGAAAGGAGGCCAGTTCGCTGAGGGCCTCGTCGGCCCTTTGGCCTCGCAGGTCCAGGCGAAGGGGAGCTGGGGCGGCCTGGGCGGAGCGCACGATCGCTCCGCCGGGTCCGGGGGAAGACGCCCCCTGAGGAGTGCCTTCTCCCAGCTTTGGCGCGACGTCCCGGTGGGACAGCCAGAGGGACACTCCGCCCAATTCCACCTTCAGGGTCTGCTTGCGTTCGTCCTTTTCCTGCACCGTCCCGGTCTTGTTCCAGGCCGGGTACGCGACCATGTCGCCGACCTGGTAGTCTTCCCAGGTGGCGGAGGGTTGGTTCCCGGGCGCGTCGGCCCGGGAACTCGTCTCCAGGCGCTTGCGGGTCTCGGCCAGTTCACGCAGGGCTTGGCGGCGTGAGATTTTTTCCTCGCGCAGCTTGGCCAGGACGTCCTGGGATTGTTTTTTGATCTCCTGGAGCAAGGCGGCCTTGTCCCGGTCGAATTCGGCCCGCAGCTTAGACTTGCGATGACGCAGGTCCGTGCGCAGTTCGGTGAGATCAGCCAGTTCCTTCTCCCGGTTCACGGCCAAGGCGTTGAGGCGCTCGATCAGCCGGGTGGTGTCTGCCCCATCCAGCAGGAGATACTGCTCTGCCTTGGTCAGGATCGATGCGGGCAGGCCGTATTCCTTGGCCACTTCCATGGCCTGACTGGCGCCTACCTGGTCGTAGGCCAGGGTGTACAAAGGCTTGTTGGTTTTCGGATCAAAGAGCACGGATGCGGAACGCACGCCGTCCCGGGTCAGGGAGTAGGCCTTGAGCGACGGGAAATGGGTAGCCACCGCGGCCCACGCGCCTTTGTCCAGCAGGCCGTCCACCACGGCCTGGGCCAGGGCCGCGCCCTGGCTGGGGTCGGTCCCGGCTCCGAATTCGTCCAGGAGAACGAGGCTGCACGCGTCGATTCGCTCCCAGACCGCGGCCACGTGGCTGATCTGGGCGGAGAAGGTGCTCAATTGTCCTTCCAGGCTCTGTTCGTCGCCCATGAACACATGGATGTCCCGCCACAGCGGCAGGGTTCCGCCTTCGGCAGCGGTTACGGCCAGCCCGGAAAAAGCCATCAGGGCGAGCAGGCCGGCGGTTTTCAGGGCCACGGTCTTGCCGCCGGCGTTGCCGCCGCTGATGATCAGGACCCGCTGGTCGCCCTTGAGCTGGATGTCCACGGGCTTGGCCGCGTGACCGGCGAGGAGCAGGAGAGGATGTCGGGCTTGCTTGAGGTCCAGTTCTCCATCCGGAGCAACCTCCACGGGCCGGGCCTCCATCCGGTGGGCCAAGTGGACCGCGGCCAGGAGCAGATCCATGTCCGTCAGCCATTGGAAGAGGGGCCGCAACCGGTCCAGCTCCTGGCGGACCAGGCCGGTGAGCTGGGCCAGGATGCGGTTCTCGGCCTCTCGCTCTTCCTGCTTCAGGTCCTGGAGCTTGTTGTTGACCTCCACCAGAAACATCGGCTCAATGTAGCAGGTTTCCCCGGTTTGGGAATAATCATGGATGATCCCGGCCACCTTGCCCTTGAAGTTGCTTTTCAGCGGCAGGACGTAGCGGTCCGATGAGATGGTCATGAAGTCGTCCTGCAGATAATGGCCAATGCCCTGATCCGTGACGAAGTCCTTGACTCGCTTGGTGCATTGCTGATGAATTTGGCGGATTTCCTGGCGTACGGACCAGAGTTCCGGAGAGCTTTCGTCCTTGAGGCGACCGTCGTCGCCGACGCAGCGTTTCAGGCCCGCGGCGGTGAGTTCCGGCCAGGAGAGGGATTCGGCCTCCAGGCGCAGGTCCGGCCAGCGGAGCGCATCCGTAAGCGCATTCGTGGCGAGCAGTCCGCTCCGGAGTTCCTTGCTCGCCGCCAAAAACCGGCCCAAGGCCCACAGGGCGTCCAGGTCCAGTACGCGGGAGGTTTGGCTTTGGGGCTGGACATAGGTCCACAGACCGCTCACGTCCGGAAAGCTCGGGCAGTCGACCCGTGTTTCGCCGACCCAGGCCAGGGCTTGGCGCAGGCGGGATTGGCGGAGGGAGACGTCTTCGAGAGTCGAGGCCGGGGTTACCGCGTTCGCGGCCAGGGCCCCCGAATCGGAACGGCAACAGGCGGCCAACGCCTCAAGGATTTTGGGAAATTCGAGAAGAAGAAGTGTTCGGGATTCCATTGCAAAATGGAACCGGGCGTGTTTTTAGGAAGAAAGGCGGTTCCGCACCAGTTCGCTGACGGCCTTGCCGTCCACCCGCCCTTTGTGGGTGTTCAT
>SKYX01000157.1 GCA_007127655.1 Desulfonatronum sp. | reverse complement strand
TACGCCAGCACCCGCTTCCGATACCCGTAAAGATGGTAACTCAGGAACCCGAGAAACATCGCACCGGTGACGATATGTCCGTCCTCGCGGTCAAAGAGAGCTGGACATGGCCCGAGACGAGATGGCCCTGGCGGTGAGAATGCCGTCCAAATCAGCGTTGGTCAACAAGACGTCGCAGACTTCATGGGCGATGTCCGCGCCAGACTTCATGGAAACGCCCACGTCTGCCGCGGACAAGGCCGGGGTGTCGTTGATCCCGTCCCCGACCATGGCCACCACATGGCCCGCGGACCGCAATTCCTGAACAATGCGGACCTTGTCCTCGGGCAGCAACTGGGAATGAAATTCGTCGATGTTCAACCGCCGGGAAACGCTGGCGGCGCTCTCCTCTCCGTCGCCGGTGAGCATCAGCACCCGCTTGACCCCGCCCTGCCGCAGCAATTGCAGGAACAAACCCGCATCCCGGCGCACCGGATCCTCCAAAAGAATGACTCCGGCCAGATCCTGTCCCATACCAACGTAGAGCACCGAACAGCCCTGCTCCGCCGCCCGGGCCACGGCATCAGCGGCCCGTCCCAGGTCAATCTCTCCGTGCTCCTGGAGAAAGTGACGACTACCGACCAGGACGCGTTGCCCCTTGAGTTTGGAGGCGATCCCGTGGGCCAGGATATATTCCAGATCGGCATGTTCTTCCTTGTGGGACAATCCCTCCTGATCCGCCATAGTCACCACGGCCCGGGCCAAAGGATGCGGAAAATGCTCCTCCAGGCACGCCGCGACGCGCAACACTTCACGGGAATCATGGCCGTTGAAGGGGACTACTTCCAGGCCACGGGGGTGAGCCTCGGTCAAAGTTCCGGTCTTGTCGAAAACATACGTGTCGGCCTGATCGAGTTTTTCCAGGAACCGACCGCCCTTGATCAGGACGCCCTTGGTGGAGGCCTCGCGCATGGCCGCCAGCATGGTCAGGGGCGTGGAAAGCTTGATGGCGCAGGAAAAATCCACCAGCAGCACGGACACGGCCCGGTTCAGGTTCCGGGTCAGGAACCAGGTCAACAGACTCAAGCCCAGGGTCAGCGGTACGACCCGGTCGGCCCATTGTTCGGCCCGGGCCTGCAGGCCGGCCTTGAGCCGCTCGGACTGCTCCAGAATCTTGACGATCTTGTGCACCCGCGTTGCGTCGCCCACCTGATCGGCCCGGATGACGATGGTCCCCTCCTCCACAGCGGTCCCGGCAAAAACCGAAATGCCCTGGCCCTTGACCACGGCCAGGGGCTCCCCGGTCAGCGAGGCCTGGTTGACCATGGCCTCGCCTTCCACCACCACACCGTCCACGGCGATCCGCGAACCGGCCTGGACAACCACCAAATCACCGGCTCGGACCTGTTCCAGGGCCCGCTCCTCCATTTGGTCGCTGTTCTTGACCCAGACCGTGGGTGGCAAGTGCAGCAGATCCTGGGCCAGTTGATCACGGGAACGCTTGCGGGTCCATTGCTCCAGAAATTCGCCCAAGGACAACAGTGTGGTGATGATCGTCACTGAGCGCAGATCCCGGCGAGCCAGGGATATGCCGATGGCCAGACCGTCCAGCACGTCGATGTTCAGTCTGCCCCGCAACAGCGAGGCGAGCCCCTTGAGCAGGAAGGGCAAGGCCCTTCGTGCGGCCATGATCAGCCGGATCCATGGTGGCAGGAAAGGGCGGAACAGCAGACCGGGAAAGGGCAGAGAGCGCAAAAACGAGGGTTGGTCGAGTGAATCCCCGACGGCCACGTTCATGGCCGATCGCACGGAAGACGTTTGCGGCGCATCGCTCAACTCGGGCAAGGCCAAGCCCTGATCCTGAAACAAGCTTAACAGTTTTTCCAAAGCGATGCTTTCATCATGAAAAACCAAAACGCTGCCCGTACGTGGAGATATTCGAGCTTCCCGCACCCCATGATGACCGGTCAGGCCGCGTTGGATCATCTCCAACGTGGACTGGTCCGGTACAAGATCCAAGCGAAGTCGAAATCGGCCAGGAAAGGCGTGAACGAGAACGACGAGAAAGCGCTTTGGAGGTCTGCCCATGATGATAATCCTGAAAAAGTGAGGTTTAGAAGTCAGGAGTCAGGAGTCAGGAGTCAGAAAACAGAAGGAAAAGATCTCCCTGACCGTAAGACGGCCAGGGAGGAGGATTATTTTGATTGATCTGGCAGGCCCGCGGACGGCTTGACCTGCTTGGCCTCGGCCATCAGGTCCTCCACGTTTTCCTTGGCCCTCTCCAGAGACGTCAACATCTTGTCCTTTGCGGCCAAACCTTGGGCCAAGGTGCCCACAACCGCTCCCCGCAAAGGGCTGTCCTGCCGGGCCATGAGGCTGGCTCCCGCCGCGCCGATCACGACACCAGCCAGCAACCACAATCCATTTTTCATCAGTTCGTTCATTTCGCACCTCCTGGGTTATCCTGAACAAGTCACTAGGCCTTGAAGTCTGGTTGCTTACAAAGCAATTCGTTCCCTGCGCAACCAGAAACAACAAAACCGCCCCGACTCCATCAACCAAGGTGAAGAACGATGAAGCCG
>SKYX01000278.1 GCA_007127655.1 Desulfonatronum sp. | reverse complement strand
TGCCTGATCAGGACCTGGTCAAGGTCCAGTTGACTTTGCACCACGATTTGCGCCTCGGGCTCGACCTGACTCTGGAACCGCCTTTTCCGGAGGCTTCCGAACAAATCGAATCAACTCCCTCCTGGGAAGCCCACTTCGTGAACACCGGGGTTCCGCATCTGGTCGTGTTCACCCCGGACGTGACCGCCCTGGACATCCAGGATCTCGGTCGCCGGTTCCGCGACCATCCCCGGTTCGCTCCCAGCGGAACCAACGTCAATTTTGTCCAGGTTCAGGACCGCGAAAATCTGTTGCTGCGCACCTATGAACGCGGCGTAGAGAGCGAAACCTACGCCTGCGGCACCGGGGCGGCTGCCTCGGCCCTGATAGCCCATGCCCTGAAGCGGACCGGACCGGAGGTGAATATCCGCACATCCGGAGGCGAACTGCTCGGCATCACCATTCACCAAGACGCCGTTTTCCTGACCGGAAAGGCCGTCCTGGTCTTTACGGCCAACCTCAACCTCCGATCCCTGGGTTTGAATCGGACCGAGCCGTAATCTCCGACACGGTGATTCATTCACGCGGCACCGGCACGCACGTACAGCACAAGGAGGAAATATGTCGTTTCACGGAGCATTCACCGCGTTAGTCACGCCGTTCAACAACGGCGTGATCGATGAAGACGCTTACAGAAATCTGATTGAATGGCAGATCGAACAAGGAATGGACGGGTTGGTTCCCTGCGGCACCACTGGCGAATCCGCGACCTTATCCCACGCCGAACACGCCCAAGTCGTCAAAATCTGCGTCGATCAGGTCAAAGGCCGGATCCCCGTACTGGCCGGTTCGGGCTCCAACAGCACCAAGGAGGCCGTCGAACTGACCAAGGTGGCCAAACAGGCCAAGGCCGACGGAGTTTTGCTGATCACGCCCTACTACAACAAGCCGACCCAGGAAGGCCTGATAGCCCACTTTAAGACCGTGGCCAAGGAAGTTTCCATTCCCATGATCCTGTACAACGTTCCGGGCCGGACCTGCGTAAACATGCTCCCGGAAACCCTTTCCCGGCTGTTCCGGGAAGTCCCGGAGGTCAAGGGCGTCAAGGAGGCCACCGGAAATATGGCCCAGGTTTCCGAAGTGCTCGAATACTGCGGATCGGACTTCATCGTTCTTTCCGGGGACGACTTTACGGTCCTGCCCCTCTTGGCCCTGGGCGGCAAGGGGGTCATTTCCGTGGTTTCCAACATCGCACCAAACAAGATGAGCGACCTCTGCCGCGAATACCAGAAAGGCAACACCGCCAAGGCTCAGGACCTGCATTACGAACTGGCCCCGCTGTGCCGGGCCATGTTCCTGGAGACCAACCCGGTGCCCGTAAAAACCGCCTTGTCCCTGATGGGCAAGGTCAAGCCGGAGTTCCGTCTGCCCATGGTTCGAATGCAGCTCAACAACGAGGCCCGGCTCAAGGACATCCTCGGACAGGCCGGCCTGATCACCCTGAAGAAATAATCTCCCGCCGCGCAGGGTTCGGCGACCAGGGACGAGGGCTCTCCCTCGTCCCTTTTTTATTCCGCCTTCCGTGAACGACAACCATTCCAACAGCCCGGGCAAAGATCCCTCGTGCTCCAAACCTACCTCAAGCTGCTCTGCACCTCCATGTTTTGGGGCGGCACCTTCGTGGCCGGACGAGTGGTGGCCGCGGACCTGCCGCCGTTCTCCGCGGCGTTTCTCCGCTTTGCCATCGCCTCGGCCAGCCTGGTTATTTTGGTGCGGATGTACGAAGGCGGTCTGCCGCGACTTCGTCTGGGTCAGTTGCTTCCGGTGTTCATCCTGGGCATGAGCGGCATATTCGCCTACAATGTATTGTTCTTCACCGGCCTGCGCACCGTAGAAGCCGGACGCGCAGCGGTCATCGTGGCCACCAACCCCATCTTCGTGGCCTTGCTGGCAGCTCCGCTGTTCAGGGAACCGCTGGGTATGGGCAGACTGACCGGCATCGGCCTTTCGGTCTGCGGGGCGGTCCTGGCCATTACCGGTGGCCGACCCCAGGATCTCTTTCATCAAGCTTTGTCCTGGGGCGATGTGGCCATTTTCGGCTGCGTGGCCAGTTGGGTAATTTATCTCTTGGTAGGCAAAGTGATGATGAAGGATCTTTCGCCCCATGCGGCGGTAACCTGGTCCTGCCTGGTGGGCGTCGCGGCCCTGCTGCCCTTCAGCCTGGCCGAGGGCTTGCCGGGCCATGTCCTGGCGCTGACCTGGACGCGCTGGGCGGCCCTGATCTATCTCGGCGTCTTTGGCACGGTGCTGGGCTTCACCTGGTTCTACCAGGGCGTCAAAACCATCGGCCCATCCAGGGCCGCGGTGTTCATCAACTTCGTGCCCGTCTGGGCCATTGTCTCCGGATTTCTGATTCTGGGTGAAAGCATCAGCCTGACCCTGATTCTGGGAGCGGCCATGGTCGGCCTGGGCGTGTACCTCACCAATCGAAAAGGGGCGGCACCCAGATGAAACTCCAGATGAAGCTCCAGATGAAGCCCCCGATAAAGCCTACCGCCGACCACGTCCCAGCGAACCTCGCCCCTCCTCCCCTTGGCCTTTCCTGGCTGATCTGGGGACTGGGGGCCGCGCTCTATTTCATGAGTTTTTACCAGCGGGTGGCCCCGGCGGTGATGACCGACCTGCTGATGAGCGACTTCCAGATCGGGGCCGCGGCCCTGGGCAATTTCTCGGCCTTTTATTTCTACAGCTACGTGGCCATGCAGGTCCCCACGGGCATACTGGCGGACCACTGGGGACCAAGGCGGCTGCTCACGGCCGGAGCCTTGCTGGCGGCCCTGGGCACCATCTTTTTCGCCCTGACCGACACCGTGCTCCTGGCCAACATCGGCAGGCTGCTCATCGGCGGTTCCGTGGCCGTGGCCTGGGTGACCCTGATGAAACTGGCCACCCACTGGTTCCCGCCGCGGATGTTCGCCTTTGTCACCGGGATCGGACTGCTGGTGGGGGTGATGGGCGCGGTCACGGCCGGAGCGCCGCTGCGCCTGCTGGTCGACATGATGGGTTGGCGCGGGGTGATGTGGATTCTGGGACTCATCTGCCTGGTCCTGGGCGCGGCCATCTGGCTGATTGTCCGCGACGACCCGACGCAGCGGGGATATACTTCCTATGCTCCCGCCCTGGCCGCGAGAAAGGGCCATTCCAGCGGGATGCTCCACGGGCTTGGAAGCATCTTCCAATACCGGAACACCTTGCTGCTGACCGTGGCCCAGGGCGGCATGGTCGGCACGGTCTTGACCTTCGGCGGACTGTGGGGGGTCCCCTTCCTGGAAGCTCGCTACGCCCTTTCCACGCTGGCAGCAGCGGCCCTGAGTTCAGCGATCATGATCTCCTGGGCCCTGTCCGGGCCACTGCTGGGCTTCCTCTCGGACAGACTCTGCGCCCGCAAACGGCTCTACGTCACCGCCTCCCTCATCGCCTTGACGGGCTGGTCCGCGGCCCTGCTCATCCCGGAACTGCCTTTGCCCCTGTTCATCGCCGCCGCCATGATCGGGGCCGCGGCCTGCGGCGTGGTCATCGTCGGCTTTGCCTTTGCCAAGGAATCCGTACCGTCCCGACTCGCCGGGACGGTCTCCGGGGTCTGCAACATGGGCACCATGTCCGGCCCGATGATCCTCCAACCGCTGGTCGGCTGGCTCCTGGACCGTCAATGGCGGGGCGATCTGCTTAACGGTGTCCGGATCTACGACGCCCAGGCCTACCAAACAGCCTTCCTGCCCATGCTCGCCTGGCTCTGCCTCACCCTCGCCCTGGCCTGGTTCACCAGGGAAACGAACTGTCGCCCGCCCCGGGAAACCTCATAGCTGGCAGTTGAGAATCCATACCTGTCAGGAATCAAACCAGAGCAAGCCTTCGTCCACAAACTATTCCTCCGGTGTCCTTGAGAAAGTACCAGGATTTTCGCTGCCTGCCCTCATCTCCTTCATTTCCCCGGAAAACCCGCCTCCCTTGCCACCTTCCCACCTTCATACCTTCCCACCTTCCCACCCTGCCCTACGCGCCTCAGTGCTCAAAGACCATCCGCACCTGATGCGTGTCCCCAGTGGTTTCCAGGCGCACCGTGTCCGCGTATTGGCTGATCAGATAGCCGGAGAGTCTCGCAAAAGCCTGGTCGTCCTCCAGAAGTTGCTCGGGACTGGGCCGACAGTGGCTCAGGATGACCGGCTCCCCCTGGTAGGTCATGTCCACCTGCACGTGAAACTCGTCGAAGGAGGCCTCCAGGAGAACTTCCTCGCCCCGGAACAGTTCCTGTCCGGCCAGGGACTCGTGCAGCTCCGCGGCCGCGGCCGCGGCTTTGAGGATCACCTCGGGACGGGCTCCCCACTTGCCGCCCAGATCCAGAAAAAAGTCATGAATTTTTCGCCCAGAGGCGCTGGCGGCATTCAGGAGCATTTCGGCCCGTTCGCCGATGCCGATGCGGAACAGCAGGTTCAAGAGCACCCCCGTCACCGCGGTCAGGGCGATGGATGAACCAAAGATGGGTTTGAAATGGTCGGGCAAAGGGGCGTAGATTTCCGGGGCCACCAGCACGCTCATGCCCATGATCAGGGAAATGCCGACCACGAAGGTTTTTCTGGAATCGATCATTCTGGTCATGACGATGGACCATCCGGTGACGATCATGAAGCAGGCGGCGTAGACGATGATCGCGCCGATCACCGGAACGGGCATGTGGCTCAGGACATAGGCCGGCTGGGGAAAAAAGGCCAAGGCGATGAAAAAGATTCCCGTGGCGTAGCCGATGTAGCGGCTGGTGGCCCCGGTGGCATAGGACATCCCAATATTGGAAGAGGACGCGGCCAGGCCGGTGCCGCCCAGCAGGCCGGCCGCGACGGTGCCCAGGCCCTCGGCGTTGATCCCGCGTTGCACGGACGGCATGTCCACCCGCTTCCAGTCCAGGTCGTTGATTTTTTGGCAGGTGATCACGTCTCCGGTCAACTTCAGGGACGAACAGATCGCGGCGATGAGAAAGGGCAGGATGAACGCGGGATCAAAAGCCAGCCCCGGATGTATGATCTGGGGCAGGGCCACCAGGGGCAGTTCGCTGAGGCGCTCGCCCATCCCGTGGGGCAGTACTCCCAAGGCATAGGCGGAGCCGAAGCCGAAGACGATTCCCAAAAGGATGGCGAAAAGCCTGAACCCTTTTTTTCCCCAGACCGTGAACCCGACGATGATCGCCAGGGTGCCCAGGCCCACTAGGAGTTCCCTCATTTCGATCAGCGTGTCCTCACGGCCCAGGCCGAACAGGGACTTAACGGCGTACGGGGCCAGGGCCAGGCCGACCATGGCCACCACCAGCCCGGCCACCTCCGGAGGAAACAGGGCGCGCAGCCTGCCGACGACCCGGGCCAGCAGGGTCTGCATGGCCCCTGCGGCCAGGGTCATGCCGCAGACCAGGGCCAGGCCCCCGGCTTGAGCCGCGCTGATGGAGGCCTGAAAATAGATAAATGAGCTGGTGTGCAGACAAAAGTAGCCTGAACCCAGCCCCCATTTCCTGGTGGCCTGAAGAATGCTGGCCAGGCCTCCGGCGATCAGGCCCACGCTGACCAGGGACCGGGTCTGAGCCGCGTCCGCGCCCAGGGCCTGGGCGAAGAACACGGTGGCCATCAGGCTGGAAATCAAGAGCGCCCCGTGCTGCACGCCGAGAATCGCCAGGGTCCAGACCGGGGGCCGGTCGTTGACCCCGTAGAGCAGGTTGGGGGGAGTTCGCGGAGCACTCCGGGAAGAGTTTTGTGATCGTGTCTCCATCATTGGGCCGTCCTTCGCTCTGCGTCTTCATGTTGGCCGGTCGAATCGAAGACCGCTCAAGCGCGGCCAGAAGGAAAACGCGGCAAAGGGCTGTCAGCTTTCGCGCTTGAATGATTTTTCGTTTTCCCATAGCAGATTCCATTGGGTGACCCGTTCACATCGTGAAAGGACCGGGGGAACCCCCGACGTCGAACCGTGAAGACGTTGCCCGCATCACTGATAAACCTGTCTTCGACACCAGGCAAGGTCACTTCATGACGCATTTGTTTTCCGTATTACTGTTTTTTTTCCTGCTGACGGGAATCAGCGGCTGCTCCGCCATCACGTCCCGGACGTCCCCCGCCCCCGTGCCGTCTTCCGTGTCCTCTACCGGTCCATCCACCGCGCATTCCACTTTCGCGACTCCGGCCGGATCCGGGAGTTTCACCCGGACCACTGAGCCTCGCGTGATCCTCGGCGTGGACGTCCTGCTGGACAGGGACTGGCGGACCACGATCCAGGGAGCGGACGGCGGGCAGGTGATGATCTCGTTTTTCGATCTGCTGCTCAAGGGGCGCACCGTGGGCCTGCTGACCAACCCCACCGGGGTGGATGCCAAGCTGCGCTCGACCATCGACCTGCTCCACGACCACCCCGAAGTCCGCCTCGGGGCGCTGTTCGCCCCGGAGCACGGCATTCGCGGAGACATCTACGCCGGGGAGACCGTGACCGACGACGTGGAGCCCCTGACCGGCGTGCCGGTGTACAGCATCTACCGCCGCAAACCCACCCCGGCCATGCTGGCCGGGGTGGATGTGGTGCTCTACGACATCCAGGATATCGGAGCCAGCTCCTACACCTACATCTACGCCATGGCCGACATGATGGCCGCCTGCGCCGAGGCCGGGGTTCCGTTTATCGTCCTGGACCGGCCCAACCCCATCGGCGCGGACTTCGTTGACGGCCCGGTGCTGGATACCAGCCGGTTCCGCAGCGGCATCGGCCAGTACGACATCGCGTCCCTGTACGGGATGACCCCCGGCGAGCTGGCCTGGATGCTGAACAACGAATTCCTGGCCACGCCCTGCCAGCTGTCCATCATCCCCATGGCCAATTACCGGCGGACCATGCGCTACCCGGATACCGGCCTGCCCTGGGTCCCCACCTCCACGCACATCCCCTGGCCCATCTCGGCCGTACACTACAGCCTGACCGGCGTGCTGGGCGAAACCCGGGGTGGCCTGAACATCGGGGTGGGCTACACCCTGCCCTTCGAATGCCTGACCGCGCCCTGGATGGACCGCCACAAGCTGGTGGCGGCCATTAACGCCCGAAACATCCCCGGTCTGCGCGCTCGCCCCATCTCCTACGTTCCCGGTTACGGCGGCCATGCCGGACGGACCGTGCACGGCGCGCACCTGGTGGTCACCGATCCCCTGGCCCTGCGCCCCATGACCGCCCAGATCACCCTGATGACCATCCTCCAGGAACTCTACCCGGAGCGCAATCTGTTCGACAATCCGGGCATCCGGGAAAGCCTGTTCGATCGCGCCCTGGGCACGGACCAAATCCGCATTATGGTGGGCCAAGGCGCCAGCGCCGCAGCCATCGAACAAGCCATCGCCCCAAGACGGGAGCAGTTCAAGGAGTTGCGGCGGAAGTATTTGTTGTATGAGCCGAGGTGAAGGGAGGGGAGGGGGAAGAAGTCAGAAGTCAGAAGTCAGGAGGCAGGAGGCAGGAGGGAAAAGGCAGAAGGGAGAGGTGCAAAACCAAAAATTGAAGTAACTACTCAGCTCATCATACATGCGGCCTGGATACCCGCCTACGCGGGTATGACTGACACGGGAACGGCATTGAAACACACGTCATTCCCGCGAAGGCGGGAATCCAGCCTCGGCATGAAGGCCCTACCCAGGCTGTGCTGAAGAGTTACAAATTGAATGTGCCTGTTGAGAGCTGAACCGCTGAGTCATTGTACCCCAAACCGTGAACCGTTGAACCACTGAACCACTGAACCCCTGAACCGTTGAACCCACAACCAAGGAGGCCGACATGGAAGAAGTGCTGTTCAAAAGCGAAGAGCCCAAAAGCCGATCGGACGTGGCTGTGTTTCTGCGCCAGTTGGCGGACAAGGTCGAGGCTGGGGAAGTGATCCTGCGCCAGGGCGATCAGGAGCAACAGGTGCGAATCCCCCAGAACCTGGTTCTGGAAACCAAGCTGGAGCGGGAAACCAAGCGCGACGGCGAAAAAATGAGCCTGGAAGTGGAGCTGGAATGGCGGCCCGGCGGCGGTTCCGCAACCGGAGGGGTGGAGTTGGCATGAGGGCCTGGTCCACATCTCGGAATATGCCCTGGAGCGGCCTGAAGGGGGCCGCGGCTCTCCTCTGTCTGGTGTTCTGGGGAGTTGCCTGCAATGCTGACCCACAACCCGGAGGTGAGGCCATGCCCACAACCCAAGCCGTCCAGCTGCCCGAGTCGTCGCTGTCCGGCCCCGTCTCCCTGGAGGAGGCCCTGGCCCAGCGCCGATCCATACGCGGCTTCAGCGACCACCAAGTAACCCTAGCCGAGATCGGCCAACTGCTCTGGGCCGCCCAGGGTATCACCGAACCCCGGCGGGGGCTGCGCACCGCGCCCTCGGCCGGGGCGACCTATCCCTTGGAGATTGTCGTCATTGTCGGTCGGGCCGAAGGCTTGGCCCCTGGAGTGTACCGCTATGCACCGGGACGTCATGCTCTCACCCCGCTACTCCAGGACGACCAAAGGCAGTCCCTGACCCGGGCCGCCCTGAACCAGTCCGCCCTGCTTCAGGCCCCGGTCACCTTCGCCGTCACCGCGGTCCACGCCCGGACCGAATCCCGCTACGGCCAACGCGCAACCCGCTACGTGGACATGGAAACCGGCCATGCCGCCCAGAACCTGTCCCTGCAGGCCGTGGCCCTGGGCCTGGGCAGCGTGGTCATCGGCGCCTTCGACGACCAGGACGTGGCCGCCCTGCTGGATCTGCCGCCCGGAGAGGCCCCGCTGTATCTGATCCCGGTGGGCAGACCACGGTAGGGGCGGACCTGGGTGCCCGCCCTCCAACGCCCGTTATGACGCAAAACGCGACTCCCACTCCTCGACCTCAATGTAACCAGGCGTTCATCTCTCACCGCCCCCAAAAAAACGGGCCGGATCGTCATTGCAACGACCCGGCCCGGAAATATTTCGAGTTTTGTTTGGAACAATCCTAACTCGGACGCACCGCCACCACCGGACAAGGAGCTTGACGAAGCACCTTTTCGGCCACGGAGCCGAACAGCAGGCGATCCATGCCCTTGCGTCCGTGGGTGCCCATCACGATCATGTCCGCCTGCTCTTCCTTGGCGCAATTCAGGATTTCCTCCGAAAAATCGCCGCAGGTCACCTTGCCCCGGTGGTTCATGTCGCTGAAATGGCGCTCCATGAATTCGGCCAGCGTCTTTTCTCCTTCCGAAACCATGGTCGTGCAAAACGTCTCCATGGAGTTCATCGGGATGCCGAAGTCGGCGTAGATGGTTCCGGACGGGACCACATGGATGCAGATGACTTCCGCCCCCAGTGGCTTGGCCAAGGATTTCGCGCTATCCGCCACCTTTCCGCTGACGGATGAGAAATCCACCGCACACAAAATCTTCTTGATGCTCGACATGGGACACCTCCTCTGCTGTAGGTTGCACATCCGCCTCAACGCGTAAAACGGTCAACCCAGACCGCGGACGCATCGTCGCCTCGCCCTTTGTCTTTTTTGGGTATCTCCATTATGAACTCTCGCTTCGGGAATTGCAAGCCGATCACTTTTTCCACCACGACAATGCCGCCGGGGATGTCGAGAGATTGAGTTGGCATCCCGCCAAGCGCTTCGCTCGGCGCCGCATGGAGAACCGCTCATGGACAATCCTTTCGTTCTCATCGAAACCAATTTGGGCGATCTGCTCATTGAACTGTATCCGGACAAGGCCCCGCGGACCGTGGCCAACTTCCTGCAATACGTCGACGCCGGCCACTACGACGGGACCGTCTTTCACCGGGTGGTTCGTGGATTCGTCATTCAAGGCGGTGGGTACGATCGCGGGTTAAACAAGAAAACCACATTGGCCCCCATCCCCAACGAGGCCAAGGGCGGACTTTCCAACGTCAAGGACAGCGTGGCCATGGCCCGTGCACCGGAAAAAGACTCCGCCACGGACGAATTCTTCATCAATGCCGCGGACAACGGCCCGGACCTGGACCAC
>SKYX01000343.1 GCA_007127655.1 Desulfonatronum sp. | reverse complement strand
ATTTGCCCTGCATTTCTTCAGCCAGACGCAGGGCATGTTCGCGACTTTCCAGGGCCATGTCCAGCAGCGGGGTGCGGCCCAGGATATACCCCAGGATGTTCAGCCGCAGCTCGGTGCGGCGTTGGTCCTGGCGGGCGCATTTGGCTTCCAGCAGATCCTCCCGTATCCGAACCTGGAAGTCGAAGGCCTGGAGCACGGCCTGGATCATTTCCAGACGCCAGCTCTTTTTCTCGTCAGCCCCGCCCCCGCCCTTGAACCGGAACTGGATGTAGTTTTCCTCGGCCCGCTCCCCGGCCAGGGCGTCCAACACGGCGAAGTGATAGCCGAAGCGCAGCAGCAGATGGGCGTAGTGGCGGGCCAGCAGGGCATAGCTGCTGAGCAGCGATGACTTGAGGCTGAAAATGCCCCCGCTGACCTGGTCGAAGCGTTCCCAGTCCAGATGCAGCAGCCCTTCGGACCAGGCCACGTCCTTGTCCGTCAGTCCGGCCCACACGGCCAGCATCGGCCCGCTGTTGATGTGCTCCATGGTCAGGGTGCGCTGGTTCTCGGCTTCGGTGTGAAGCCCGTCGCCCAGGTCCAGGACGTGCATGACAATGGGAATTTCGCTCTCCAGTGGCTTGGCCCGGCGCATGCCGCGGCCCTTGACGTCCATCAGGGAGAACATTTCCCGGGTGCCGTGTTCGTGGACGAAGCGGACCACGTCGTGCACGCTGCGGCAGTGCTCCGGGGTGAAGGTATCGGCCTCCGGATCGGTCAGGTTCAATGACGCAATCAGCTTGAGCAGCGGGGCCATCCGCCGCTGGAAGGGCGTGGGCGGCTTGGCCCGCTGCTTTTCCCGCCACTGGAGCAGCTCCTGGACCTCGCCGTCGTAGACCACGCCGCGGTGGGCGTCCATGGTCACCAGGCGGTCCTGCTCCAGGGCCGCGGCCCCGCTGCCAATGCCCACGATCACCGGCAGGCCGAACTCCCGGGCCACGGAGGCAAAATGGCTGGCCTTGCCGCCCTGCTCGGCGATCACGCCGGCCGCCCTGTGGACGATCTGGACCAGGGAGGGCGGGATGCCCGGAGCACGAACCACGGCCCCCTGGGGCACGGCGTCCAGATTCGATTCCGAGGTGATGCGGTGTATCCGGCCGGAAGCGACCCCGGTGCTGGCCGGGGTGCCCACGTCCAGGATCGAGGCCACGTGGTCCGAGGGCTGGGGCGTGGCCCGGTTTGCCTCGTCCATGATTTCCGACGGAGTGCTGCCATTGTCTTCCTCTGGAGCTGTGACGTGGATCGGGCGGGATTGGAGGATCATCAGGTTGTCGGCATGGTCCTGGGCCCATTCGATATCCTGGGGGCGGCCGAAAGCTTGCTCCAGTTCCAGGCCCCAGCGGGCCAGAGTCACGGCGGACGCGTCGTCAAGGCAAAGTTGGTCGCGCAAAGTGGGCAGGGGCCGGTCGTCTTGTTCCGGAGCGGCCTGTTTGGCCAGAAAACGGGCCGGATCCTGGCGGGAGACCAAAAAAGTGTCCGGCACCGCGCTACCGTCCACCAACCTGCTGCCAGCCCCGGCCACGGCCGAGATCACCAGGCAGGCGCCCTTGCACAGGTCCAGCGGATCCCGGCTGTAGACCACGCCGCTGGCTTTGGCCTCGATCATCGGCAGGACCAGCGCGGCCATGGCCGTCTGGGCGTCGCTCAGTCCGTAGTGCAGGCGGTAGGTCAGGGCCTTGGTGGAAAACTTGCCGGCCAGGACGTCCTTGTAGGCGGACCAGAAATCCCGGCGGGAGACGTTGAGCCGCGTGGCGTACTGTCCGGCGAAGGAGGCGTCCCCGTCCTCGGCCAGGGCGCTGCTGCGCACGGCGAATAGCAGCTCCGGGGCTTGGACTGAAGCAACGGAGATGTCATTGGCCAGGAGGTTGAGCCGGTCCAACGCCGCGTCGATCTCCGCTGCCATGTCCTCGGGAATTTCACCTTGGAGAATGGCTTCCCGGATCCGGGCCGCGATCCGCTCCAGGCGCTCGGGTCGGCGAAAGTCCAGGGCCAGGAGCTTCTTGCGAATCATCTCCCGCAGCCCGTTGGACTCCAAAAAGCGCTGGTAGGCATTGGTGGTGATGACCAGGGCCGGGGGCACCGGGATTTCGGTCCGAGTAACGACTTGAGCCAACCCTTGGGCCTTGCCCCCCATGATTTCGAGGGCACTCTCCGTGGAAGGACCTTTTTCGAGATGCAACACGTACGGCCCTTCCGGTCGCCAGTGTTCCAGGCCCAGCAAAGCTTCGACCTCTTCGCGGACACGCCCGCAGGCCGGGGCAAGGGCCGCGTAGCCGTCCGGGGCCATGCGCTGGAGCCGGTCCGCCAGGCGGTCCATGCCGTCCAGGAGATGACGCGTCAGCAGTTCCACCCGGGACCAGTCGACCAATATCGGTTCCCGGCCGATCTCTTCCAGCCGGGTAATGGATTTCAGGCAGAGCTTGTCTTCGTGCAGCAACTCCCGAAACAGGCTGAATTGGCGGCGCACCGCCTCATCCGGGGTAAAGACCCGTTCAGCCCAGCGCTTGATGGATGCAAGAGCCATGGTGGTTCCTTGATTTTGTTGGAGGGGGCTGGCGGAAATGCATTGAGAGGGATATCGTTTCCGCGCTGCGTAGGAGCGAAAGGATTGACTCTACTTCGATAATGAATGAAATTGCCATAAAAAACGATCAACCATTCAGGCAAGGGCATCACATGGCGATTACCGTGACTGAGCAGGAGCTTCTCCATATCCGGGACAAACTGAGTTCTCGCTTCCAGTTGTCGAAAATCATACTGTTCGGATCCCAGGCCGCTGGGGCCGCGGATGAGAAGAGCGACGTCGATCTGCTGGTCATCACGGATCTTCACGGCAAAAGAAGGCAAATGATGGTCGAGATGAACAGGGCGCTTGACGATGTGCAACATGCCGTGGATGTGATGATTCTCACTCCTCAAGAGTTTGAAATGGAAAAACGCATTCCTGGCACCATAGCCAGACATGCCGGGGGCCATGGCAGGGTTCTTTATGAACGAGCCTGATGGAATTTTGGCTGACAAGGCTCGCAAGTGGGTGCACTTTGCCGAGGAAGACCTTCGATTGGCCGAACACGCCCTGCGCCTTGCCAGCGGATGTCCGTATCGGCTTATAGCCTATCATGCGCAACAGTGCGCTGAAAAGTACATCAAGGCTTTTCTTGTCTTTTGCGACATCGACTTTCCATATACCCACAACATCAGAAAATTGATCCAACTCTGCGGCGACGACATCTTTCAAGAGCTTCAGGATTCGGACGCCTTAACCCCGTTCGCCGTAACAACACGCTATCCAGGGCTGGACGACGAGGTCAGCAAGTCAGAAGCCCTTTTTGCGATTTCCCTGGCAAAAAAAGTCCGTCGGCACATTGCGCGGATATTGAGCGACAAGGGTTTGTCAATCCGGGAAAGCGATCAGGCACCCTAACAGCCCATCGTTCAGCACTCTGTGTCATCCCTTGGCCAAAATTTCGGCGGTCTTCTCTTCCAACTCGTCGATATCGATGGGCTTGACGCAGTATTCGTCCGCTCCCAGTTGCAGAGCCTCCTTGGCCGTTTCCAGGGTGGGATAGCCGGTGAGCATCATCACCCGGATTTTGGGGTTGATCTTTTTCAGTTCTTCCAGGACTTCCACGCCGCTCATCTTTTTCAGCTTGATGTCCAGAATGGCCATGTCCACGGGGTTTTTGCGGGCATGCTCAAAGGCCGGTTCCTCGTCGCTGAACACATGAACCTGGTGGCCCTTGCGGGTCAGGATGCGGCGCAGCATCACGCCCACGTCCAAGACGTCGTCCAAAACCAGAATTTCGGCCATCATGCCTCCTTTTTGGGTATTTCAATGCACTCGTCCGGGGGGAGTTCGTTGCCTTCCAGGGGCAGCTCCACGAAAAAGACCGTCCCCGGCCCGGCGTCGTCGGAGCAGGCCGGGGAGACGTCCACATACTCGCTGGGCACCGGACTGATGGCGCTGATCCGGCCGCCATGGTCCTTGAGGATGCCGAAGGTCACGGAGAGTCCCAGCCCCGTGCCCTTGTCCACGGGCTTGGTGGTGAAAAACGGCTCAAAGATCTTGTCCAGGTCGTCCTCGGCCACACCGCTTCCGGTATCGGCCACGGCCACCACCAAGCGGCGACGATGGGCGCAGAGCTTGGAGGTGACGGAAATGCATCCGTCCATCCCGATGGCATCCGCTGCGTTGTTGAACAGGTTGATCCAGACCTGCTTCAACCGCTCCTTGTCTCCGGAAATGGGCGGGATCCGGTCATCGAGGTGCAGGTTGATGACAATCCGGTTCTGCCGGAAAATGTGCTCCACCAGATCGGCCACTTCTCGCAGGGAGGCGTTGATGTCCATGGGCAAGGCGGCTTGCTCCGTGGTTCGGGAGAAGCTGAGCAGGTCAGCCACGATCTTGCGACAGACCTGGGCCTGTTTTTCGATGATCCCAATATCCTGGGCCACGGGGTCGTCAGCCGGAAAATCCTTGAGCAGCAACTGGGAGTAGCCGAGGATGATGCCTAGCGGGGTGTTGATCTCGTGAGCCACTCCCCCGGCCAGCCGCCCCAGATCTTCCATCTTCTGGGAATGAATCAATTTTTCCTGATACTGCTTGACCACGGTGATGTCCCGGGCCGTTGTCAAGAGGCCGATGATCTTGCCGTTCTCCACTACCGGGACCTTGACCACATGGTGCCACTTCTTGCCTTTGCCCCCACGGGTCATGATTTCCTTGGACAGGGGGTGACTGGTGAGCAGGATCTGCATGTCTTCGTGAAAATTGCGGTCCGCCTGCTCGTCGCTGAATATGTCGAAGTCCGTACTGCCGATGATTTCGGATTCCTCCCGGCCCACGTGCCGGCAAAAAGCCTTGTTCACGGCGAGATAGGTCAGCTCTTCGTCCTGGAGGGTGACCATGTCCGGGGTGACGTCCAGAATGGTGTTCAACAGCTGCTTTTGTCGGGCCAGATTGCGC
Organism: Desulfonatronum sp.; assembly: GCA_007127655.1. GTDB lineage: Bacteria > Desulfobacterota > Desulfovibrionia > Desulfovibrionales > Desulfonatronaceae > Desulfonatronum. The sequence continues at coordinate 5,026 of SKYX01000343.1, read as the reverse complement.
TCGGAACGGCGCAGTTCCTCAATGTGGTTCTTCAAGGTCAGGGCCATGAAGTCGAAGGACTCGGCCAGGCTCTGGATCTCGTCACCGGCATTGCGGCGGTAGACCGGACAGTTCCGGCAGTCGTCGAGCTTTTCCGGAAAGCTGCCCGCGGAGCAGTCCGGACAGAAGGTTCCGGCGAGGTACCAGCAACGGCGCAGACGGTCCTCGTGGGCCGGGCATCGCTGCTCCGTGCAGTTCATGATTTCCCAGCAGTTCCTGCTCGGAGCGGGGCTGATCTGCACGTTCAGGTTGCCCGTAACCACCTGTTCCGCGGAGTGGCGCAACGCGTTGATCCGCCGGGTCACGGTGCGGGCGAAGAAACTGCCGCCGATCAAGGCCAGCAGCGTCGCCCCGGCGGTGGCGGCCAGGTTGATCCACATCAGACGGTCGATGGCCGCCTTGATGCTGGTGTGCGAAAGGGCGATGCGCACCGTGCCCAGCCGGGTGGTCCCGACCATCACCGGTGCGGCGAAGTCGTACAACCGCTCCCGTCCGGTATCCAGAAAACGCATTCCAAAGGGCTGATGGTCCTCAACCTGGTTGACCTGGAGCAGGGCCACGGGGAATCCGTCGCGAAAGGTATGGGCCATGACCTGGCCGTGACGGTCAACGATGAAGGCGTAGACCAGGTCCTTTTGCTCGTCCCTGTCCACCATTTCGGTCACCAGGTTGGTCAGCCGCAGGAAATTCATGGACAGGATGGACTCCGTGGAGCGGGCCGAGAGGTTCACGGAGAGCACTTCACCCCGGAGCAGGGCTTCCCGGAGCACGGCCCTGGAACTGACCGCGTAGTTGATGGCCCCCAACAGCAAGCCGAAGCAGACGATGATCAGGGCCAGGCCGAGGTTGATCTTGCTCTGGAAGGTCAGGCGGGAAAGGTAGTGAAACAAAGAGAGCATGGAGAACCTGCTGGTAAGACACCAGAATTCAAATCAGGACGCTGGAGTGTGGGAACGATCATTCCTTTCCCCCGTGCTCCCCGTGTGCCTCGTGGCTCAATTCATTGATCAGGCCATTGAAATGAACGTTTCGCTGTCGTGTCACCTGCTGGCGGCTATTCCAACCCGGCCCGGCGGACCAGCTCGCGCACGGCGTCGAAATCCTCGGGGGCTGCGGGGAGGATGCCGCGCATGGCCGCGCTTTCCAGGATCAGGTGGTGTTCCGGGTCGGCGATGTCCAGGGCGAACATGGCCTTCTTGATGTCCCGGACGACCTCGTCCGCCAATCCGGCCCGGGCCGCAAAGCTCCAGCCCGGGTAGCGCGGGGTGCGGGCCAGAATGGTGATCTGGTCCAGGTCGATCTTGTCCTTCAGCAGTTCCAATGCGCCCTCACGGACCGTACCCACGTCATAACGCCCGGCGTAGATGCCGAGGATGACGCTTTCCTGTTTGCCGCCCGGTCCGGGAGCGAAGACGATTTCCGCGAAGTCCTCAGGGCGGATACCGTTATCCATGAAGTGACCCAGGCCGAACAGGTACCCTCCTGCTGAGAACTGGTCCACGGCGATCCAGCGTTTGCCGCGACAGTCTTGCAGGGAGCGGATGTCCGGGTTGTCCACCCGGGCGATGATCAGGCCGCCGAATGCCGCTTCACCGCTGGGCTCCACGATCTTGGCAAAGACCTTGGCCCCGGAATGCTCCGCTGTCAGGGCATAGACAAAGGGATTGGCATAGGAAATGTCGATCTTGCCCTGGGCGACCATGAGCATGTGCTCATGGAAGGTTTCCGGAAAGATCTGCTGAATGTTCAGTCCCGTGGTCTCGGAAAGATACTGGACCAGGCGGTGATGGCGCTCGAAGGAGACAGTATGCGAGAACTGGGGCAGATAGGCATAGGTGATCACCGGCTGGCGCTCTCCGGATGCCTGTTCCTCGCGCAAGGTCAAGTCTATTCTGACTGGTTCTGGTTGATCGCCACACGCCGCCAGGAAAAAAAGACACAACAAAGCGAACGGGATCATGAGTTGATGTCTGGGCATTACGGGGCCTCCGGCTTTGTCGGCCATGTGCCTGAGTGTGTCCTGAGAGACAACATCCAGAAGGGTGGGGGGTTGTGGATGGCCTGGACGAGCATTTCGATGGCCTCCGGCAAGATCAGGTTTTGTTCAAGGTCGTGGAGCAAGGCTTGTTCCATGCTGTGGGAGGGACAGGGAGGCTCGTCTCCCAAGGTTTGTTTGGAATTGATTGAATAACCTACAATGGTCACCAACCGGAATCAAGAAGGCTGTTGAAAAAATGTTGCCCATCCTATTGTGGTTTGGGAAAAATGATGGGGAGATTGAGAAAACCGCCATCCCGAAACCGGTGCTCCACGCCTTGTTGCTCTGCTCGCGGGCACAGTGAACATTGCGGCAACAGGGGCCTGAGCCCACGGACCGCGTTTTTAGTCATTCGTCAGTGAATAAATTTATTCATTGACGAATGACTAAAAACATGCAACCACTCCGGGCATGGACATTCGGTTCGCCTCGCACAACCTGCACCATGAGTCACCGGAAGCCTTTTCCCGGCTTGATCCGCATTTGCGATTGCTCGGCACGCGCCCTCTTGTCCATCAGTCCGCCCTGCTGGATCGACTTCCGCTGGAAAAAACAGGCATTTTCACCCTCAGCGGTGGACGCCAGATCGGCAAAACGACCTTGATGAAGCAGTGGATGGTCAGGCTGATGGAGCACGGCGTGTCCCCCGGGAGGATCGTCTTTCTGACCGGTGAGCTGATTGACGATCATCACTCGCTGATCCGCCTGATCAGCGAAATATCGTCGGCCCTGCCCGAAGATGCGTATAGGTGCCTGATCCTGGATGAAGTGACGTATGTCCGTGATTGGGACAAGGGCGTGAAATATCTTGCGGATGCGGGAATCCTGGAAAACACCGGTTTCTTTCTGACCGGCTCGGACCTGGCGGTGATCAGAGAGGCCCGGATGCGGTTTCCCGGCCGACGCGGCAGTGAAGACACCGTGGACTTCCATCTCTTCCCCTTGAGTTTTCTTGAAGCCGTGCGCCTGAAACAGCGCCTGAAACAGCACCTGACACGGGACGAGGTGGATCTCCTTCTCGGCATCGACCCTTTCCGCGATCCTGTATTCCCGGCATCGCTGGACGGACTGTTCGCTGAATTCGAGGCCTACCTGCTGCACGGGGGATTTTTAACGGCCATCAACGACCTGGCACAACACGGTCAGATTCAGCAGGCCACCTATGCCACGTACAGTGACTGGATCAGAGGGGATTGCCTGAAGCGGGACCGCCGGGAGCATTTCTTGCGCGAGATTCTGGCGGCGATCATCAAGCGCCACGGCAGCCAGGTCACCTGGAACTCCCTGACCCAGGAACTGTCCATAGACCACCCCAAAACCGTCGCTGACTATCTGAATCTGCTCGCCTCCATGGATGCCGTCTTTATTCAGTACGCCCTGCTGGAGGACAAGCTTGTGGCCGCCCCCAAGAAGGCGCGCAAGGTGATGTTCCGCGACCCGTTCATTTTTCACGCCGTTCGGGCCTGGCTGTCCCCCGGTCGCAACCCGTACACGGATCAAGCCGTGCCGTGGCTCGCGGACCCCAAAAATGCGGGAGCCCTGGCCGAGTCGTGCGCCACGACCCTCTACCAACGGCACTTCCCCACCTACTACATCAAGGCCCAGGGCGAGGTGGACATTGCCTATGTCCATGAAAACCGCTTTTGGCCCGTGGAAATCAAGTGGACGTCCCAGGTGCGCCCGGCGGATCTCAAGCAGGTTTGCAAGTACCCCAACGGCGTGATTCTGGGAAAGACCAGGCAACCGGGCTTGGTCCAGAACACCCCCATCCTGCCGCTGCCTCTGGCGCTTTTACGGCTGGAGAGTCTTCAGAGCCAGAATTTCTGAAGGCTCTTTACCCGATCGTTCCCACGCTCCAGCGTGGGAACGATCAATCTTGCTCCGCGGTAACCTGTTCACTTGCCTGACTCACCCCGGCAACCCCTTGTGCTTGTCCACATCCGCCCAGGTAATCATTTTTTCCTCTTCCTGCCCTGGACGGCGCAGCTTGGGCGCGTCGTCGCCGTGGAAAAAGGGCAGCCAGGGCTTGAGCTTGGCGAAGCAGATCCGGACCAGGATGTACATGGGGATGAACACGGCCGGATAGCCCACGACTTCGGGCAGCAGGGGGATCGGGTATGCCAACTCAAACTCGATGTCGCCGAACCGGGTGTTCATCCAGGCCAGGGCAAAGGGCACGGGCCAGATGGAGGCCGAGCCCTGGGCAATGGTGGCGAAAAAGTACTTGCCCCAGGCCTCGTTGGCCATTTTGTTGCAGGCCCGATAGCTTTCCTTGTCCTTGTGGATGATGGCCTTGACGGACAGGTTGTGCAGCCGGATGGATTCCTGCTCCAGCTTCTTGATATACTTCCTGTTTATGCGCGCGACGCCCAGGGTGGTCAGCTCGCCGATCAGGGTGCACCAGAGGGTCAGCATGAACGTGCCGAAGAAAAAACCGCTGACCGGGTTGGAGAACAGGCGGTAGGTGGAGATCAGGAACGCATCCAGCCAGACAAGGATGGAGCCGAGGATTTCGTGAACTTCTTGCATAAATTTGGTCTATCCCAGAAATGGAAGAAAAAAAAGCTGACGAGAACCGTCAGCTTTTTTCATGGTCTGGTTAGGCGAACTCCGGATGATCCGCAATCTTATGTATTTTGATTCTGCACAAGGGGTAGGGGCGGTTCACGAACCGCCCCTACCTAAGATCAACAAAAGATCATCTTTTCCGGAAAGCAGCCGACCTGTCTAGCCGAACAGAAGGCTGATAAGATCCTTGCCCAGGAAACCACGGGCCATGAAATTGAAGCCCACATAGAAGGCCAGGATGATGAACACCCGCTTCAGCCACTTGTCCGGAATGTACTGGGAAGTGTATGGGCCGACCATGGAGCCGACGACGATGCCAACCAACTGGGTGCCGATGAGCGGCCAGTGAACCAGAACGCCCTGCTGCAGGTAGCTCAGGAT
>SKYX01000017.1 GCA_007127655.1 Desulfonatronum sp. | reverse complement strand
GGAAAAACCAGCAACGGCAACGATCATCTACACCCTTGTCGACGAGGCCCCGGGGTTGGCCACGCGCTCCTTCCTGCCCGTGGTCACGGCCTATGCCGGGGCGGCCGGAATCGGCGTGGAAACACGGGATATTTCCCTGGCGGGCAGGATCATCGCCAAGTTTCCGGAGCGGCTGACGCCCGAGCAGCGCATCCCCGACGATCTGGCCGAACTTGGGGCCCTGGTGCGCGAGCCCGAGGCCAACGTGATCAAGCTGCCGAACATCAGCGCCTCGATTCCCCAGCTCAAGGCCACGATCAGGGAGCTGCAAGGAAAGGGCTTCGATCTGCCGGACTATCCAGAGGAGCCGAAGACGGACGAGGAAGTTGAGATCAAGGCGCGGTACGACGCGGTCAAGGGCAGCGCGGTGAATCCGGTGCTGCGGGAAGGTAACTCCGATCGCCGGGCCCCGGATTCGGTCAAGAATTTCGCCCGCAAGCATCCCCACTCCATGGGCGAGTGGCCCAAGGATTCCCGGTCCCACGTGGCCACCATGCGGGATGGGGACCTGCGCTCCAGCGAGCAATCGACCACCATCACCGAAGAAACGGCTGGCACGGCCCGGATCGAATTCATGGCCCCCAGCGGGGAGGCGACCACGTTGAAGGCCGAGGTGCAACTGGCCGTCGGAGACATCGTGGACGCCGCGGTGATGCGGCGCAAGGCCTTGCGGAAGTTCATCGCGGAACAGATCGCCGACGCCAGTGCACAGGGTCTGTTGTTTTCCGTGCACCTGAAGGCCACCATGATGAAGGTCTCGGACCCGGTGATCTTCGGCCACGTGGTTGAGGTCTTTTTCCAGGATGTGTTCGCCCAGCACGCCGATACCCTCAAAGACCTGCGCGTGGCTCCGGACAACGGTCTGGGCGATCTTCTGGCCAAGGTGGCCACCCTTCCGGAGGATCAGCGGACAGCCATCGAGGCGGACATCCGGGAAGCCCTGACCAATGGGCCGAAGCTGGCCATGGTGGACTCGGACAAGGGGATCACCAATCTGCATGTGCCCAGCGACGTGATCATCGACGCCTCCATGCCCGCGGCCATCCGTTCCTCAGGGCGGATGTGGGGGCCGGACGGCACGTTGCACGACACCAAGTTCGTCATTCCGGACAGCAGCTATGCCGGGGTCTACCAGGCCGTGATCGACGACTGCAAGGCGAACGGAGCCTACGACCCCAGAACCATGGGCACGGTGCCCAACGTCGGGCTGATGGCCCAAAAGGCCGAGGAATACGGCAGCCATGACAAGACCTTCCCGGCCCCTGGAGAGGGCGTGATCCGGATCGTCACGGCGTCCGGGCAGGTTCTGCTGGAGCAGGAAGTGGCGCAGGGGGACATCTGGCGGGCCTGTCAGACCAAGGACGTTCCGATCCGCGACTGGGTCAAGCTGGCCGTGACTCGGGCCCGGGCCACGGGCTGGCCCGCGGTGTTCTGGCTTGACGAGCAGCGGGCCCATGACCGTGAACTTATCGCCAAGGTCCGAGACTATCTGTTCGAGCACGACACCACCGGCCTGGACATCCGGGTCATGGCCCCGGATCAGGCCGCCACGTTCAGCGTCCAGCGGATGCGGACCGGGGAGAATACCATTTCCGTGACCGGCAACGTGCTCCGCGACTATCTCACGGACCTGTTCCCGATCCTGGAAGTGGGCACCAGCGCGAAAATGCTCTCCATCGTGCCGCTGATCAACGGCGGCGGCCTGTTCGAGACCGGGGCCGGCGGGTCCGCGCCCAAGCATGTCCAGCAGTTCCTGGCCGAAGGCCATCTGCGGTGGGATTCCCTGGGCGAGTTCCTGGCCCTGGCCGCGTCCCTGGAGCACCTGGGCCACGCGGCGGGCCACCCCGGAGCCAAAATCTTGGCGCACACCCTGGACAGGGCCAACGGCCGCTTCCTGGAAAGCAACAAATCGCCTTCCCGCAAAAGCGGCGAGATCGACACCCGGGGAAGCCATTTTTACCTGGCCTTGTACTGGGCCGAGGAACTGGCCCGGCACCAGGAAGACGCGGCCCTTGGGGCCGTATTCGCTCCCCTGGCCGCGAAGTTGAAGGAGAATGAATCTCGGATCACCGAAGAACTGCTGGCGGCTCAGGGCCGCCCCGTGGACATCGGCGGGTATTTCCGCCCGGACGATGACCTGGCGAACGCGGCCATGCGCCCGAGCCGGACCTTCAACGCCCTGCTGGACTTGCTCGCTGGGTAGGTTTTTTTGAGCACAATCCTTGCATGGTTGAGGGTGCAGGCTGAACACGAAATGCCCACCCTCAACCATGAAGGAGGCGCTCATGCGACAGCCAACCCTCAACTGTCCCTCCCGACAGGACTCCCAACGCTCCCGCCCCCCGCTGACCCGGCACGCCTGGCAGCGGATGACCGCCCGGGGCATCCCTTCCGACGCCGTGGAAGCCGCCTTGCAGTACGGGCGGATCGTCCACACCCGCGGCGCGGCCATCAGCGTCATCGGCCGCAAGGAAGTCGAGCAGTGCCACAAACACGGCATCAACCTCTCCGCCTACGAAGGCGTCCAGGTCGTCTGCTCCCCTGACGG
>SKYX01000220.1 GCA_007127655.1 Desulfonatronum sp. | reverse complement strand
GGGTATGACTGATTATGAGACGGCATGGCAAAACAAGTCATTCCCGCGCAGGCGGGAATCCAGTGCCGGAATGAGGCTTTGCCCACGATGTGCTGAATAGTTACAAAACAGAAAAAGAAGAGATGTTATTTCCGAAATATCTACCACGAGGGGAAATGCAAATCAAACTTGCCGGGTGTCGGGTCAGGGTATTTTGTTCTCACCAAAACCCAAATCGCGATCCAAATCGGAATCGAAATCGGGGATGGTTCATTTTGCCAGAAAAGCAGACTGACACTTTTTGCGCACCCAAAATTTTCCGGCACCGGGGTATTTGTCTCAAAGCGGACTGGATACCCGCCTTCGCGGGTATGACGAATTCGGAGATTGCATAAAAAAACAAGTCATTCCCGCGGAGGCGGGAATCCAGTTCCGGAATGGGGCTATACCCAGAATGTGCTGAATAGGTACAAGTTTCTGAACCATCCCGAAGTCGGAAATGTAAAAACTACCCCGACCCGGCCATCAACAGCCCGATACGTTTCATCCGTTCCTGGTCCTCCACCGGGAAGTCGTCCATGATCTTGCCGCGGAAGATCACGGCGATCCGGTCGGCCAGGGTTAGGGCTTCGCGCAGGTCTCCGGTGACCAGGAGAATTCCGGCGTGGTCCCGAGCCTGGAGCAATTGCCGCCAGACCTCTTCGGTGGAGGAGATGTCCAGGCCCTGGGTGGGTTGTTCGGCCACGATGAGCCGGGAAGCGCGGAAGAATTCCCGGGCCAGGACCAATTTCTGAAGGTTGCCGCCGGAAAGCCGTCCGGCAAGCATGTCCGGTCGGCCCGGTTGGACGTTGAATTCCGTGACCTTCTGGGCCACGGTTTGGCGGGCCAGTTTGCGACGCAGCCAGGGTCCCTGGCAAAAACCCTGGCGGGTGGTCAGCAAAAAATTGTCCGTCAGCGTCATTTCCCGGCACACGGCCACTCCCAGGCGATCTTCGGGAATGTAACTCAGAGATTCCTTCCACGAAGGATTTGCGAAAAACCTCTTCCAATCCGCACCCAGAATCTCCACCCGCCCGGCGCTCGGCGGCCGCAGTCCGGCCACGGTCTCCACCAGTTCCTTCTGACCGTTGCCGGCCACCCCCACCAGGGCCATGATCTCACCTTTGCGGACCACCAGGCTGACGTCGTCCAGGCGCGGGCCGGTGAGATGTTCGACCCGCAGAACCGGCTCTCCGAGCGTGCAGCATGCTTTTTCGATGTCCAGGGAAACCGCGCGCCCGATCATCCGATTGGCCAGCTCCTCCTTGGACTGGATATCCTCCGCGTCCCAGTGCCCCACCAGCTCGCCCCGGCGCAGCACGGCCACCTCGTCGGCCACGGCGATGACCTCTTCCAGCTTGTGGCTGATGAAGATGATCGACTTGCCCTGTTTGGCCATGTTCCACAGGGCCTCGAACAGATGCGCGGTTTCCACCGGAGTCAGTACCGCGGTGGGTTCGTCAAAGATCAGCACCTGGCTTTGGCGGTAGAGCAGTTTGAGAATCTCCACCAGTTGCCGCTCACCCATGGACAGTTCCCAGATCCCGGCCCCCGGATCGATGGGCAGATTGAAGCGCCGGGCCAGCTCGCCCACTTCTCGCTCCATGGCCTTGGGGGAGATCCAGAATCGTTTTTCCTGGCCCAGAAGCACGTTTTCGGCCACGGTCATTCGGTTCACCAGCATAAAATTCTGATAGACCATGCCGATGCCCGCGGCGATGGAATCCTTGGCCGAGTCGAACCGCGCCTCCTCACCGCGCAAAAATATCCGTCCGACGTCCGGCTTGAGCCGCCCGGCCAGCATGCTCATCAAGGTGCTCTTCCCGGCCCCGTTCTCACCCAGCAAGGCCAGAATCCGGCCTGGCCGGATCTCAAAGCTGATGTCGTGGCAGGCCCGCACCGGGCCAAAGGACTTGGAAAGCCCTTCCAGGCGGATCAAGGGAACCTCGGATGAAAGGTTCACCGCCGGGTCGGAAGGAGGGTCAAGCGTGACCTCGGAAAGTGCGCCAAGGGATGAATCAACCTGGGTCATGCGCTAATCCTGGGATGAAGAAGTCCTTTTCCTGCAGTTCGTTCAAAAAGCCCAAGTGCAAGGAGCAAAAAAAATCAAGGTCGAAGCGTATTTATTGATACGTGAAAGCTTGATTTTTTTTTGCAGCGACGCGGCAATTGGGAGTTTTTCAACGGACTGCTACTCTTCGGGTTCCATGTTCACGCCCAAGGCCGCAGGCGCCTCGCCGCCGCGGCCGGTCATGGTCGAGGCAATAAGCACCAGGATGGTCAGGGCGTAGGGGAGCATCATCAGGATGGACGAGGGAATATCCGTTCCCATGGCCTGCAAGCGAAGCTGAAAGGCCATCACCCCGCCGAAGAGATAGGCCCCAAACACGGCCCGGCCCGGGCGCCAGAAGGAAAAGATGACCAGGGCCACGGCGATCCAGCCCCGGCCCGCGGTCAAACCGTTGGTCCAGAGATGGATGTAGGCCAGGGAGAGGTACGCTCCGCCAAGGCCCACCAGAAAGCCGCCCAGGGTCACCCCCAGCCAGCGCAGGCCGACCACGTTCAGCCCGGCCGT
>SKYX01000251.1 GCA_007127655.1 Desulfonatronum sp. | reverse complement strand
TTGCTGCATCGCAGGAGCAGCGCCAGGGCCAGGACCACGACGGTCTGCAACGGGATGATCGGCAACAGGCCGATGAACACCCCCAGCCCCATGCCCAGGGCGATGTCCTCGGGAGAGGATTTGATCCGCAGAACTTGCTTGTAGCCATGGCGAAGTCCCCTGATCAGGTTCTCCCACCAAAGCCTGGTCCGTCGTGGATGCATGGGAGCGGGAATCACGCCAGGGCGTCGAAACGGGCGAAGCGCATGGTGAAGCCGGCCCGGCCCTGGGAGGCGGAGCGCAGGGCCGTGGAAAAGCCGAAGAGTTGCCGCATGGGGGCCATGCCGGTGACCACCTTGGCTCCGGAACGGTCGAACATGTTGCCCACCCGGCCGCCTCGGGAATTGAAGAGCCCGATTACCTCACCCACGAATTCGTCCGGCACGGTCATCTCGATGTTCATGATCGGCTCCAGGAGAACTGGACCGGCTTCGTTCAAGGCATGTTTCAAGGCCTGGGCAGCGGCCATCTGGTAGCCCACTGGCGAGGATTCTCCGTCGCGTCGCTCCAGATGCATGATCTCCACCAGCACGTCCTGGACAGGGTATCCCTTGGCCACGCCGCTTTGCAGGCCATCGGCAACGCCTTGCTCCACGGCATTGATCCAGGCCTCGGGCCAGCCTTGGGTGTCCATGGTCCAGCGCACGGCGTTGCCCGTGTCCCGGTCCCGCGGAGCCACGGCGATCTGGACCGCGCCGAAATGCGGAATTTTGGCCAGCTCGCGTTCGAACACGGCCTGGCCCACAGCGGTTTTGAGGATGGTTTCCTGGCGGAGCACCTGAGGGTTGCCGGTCCGTGGGGAGACTCCGTACTCCCGGCGCATCCGCTCCAGGACAACGTCCAGGTGCAGTTCGCCCATCCCGGAAAGGATCAATTGGTCTGTTTCCTCGTCCTGGCTCAGAAACAGGGTCGGGTCCTGGAGCAGAAAAAACTGAAGCGCCTCGGAGAGCTTCTTGGCGTCCGCCTGGGTCTTGGGCTCCAGGGCCAGGGAGATCACCGGCTGGTAGGCGGTGATCTGCTCCAGAAGCACCGGGCTGTGCAACGTCGCCAGCGTATCCCCGGTACGGGTGGCCTTGCAGCCGGCCAGGGCCACGATCAGTCCGGCCCCGGCCTTGTCCAGGCGTTGCTTTTTGTCGGCGTGCATCCGATAGATATGGGCAATCCGTTCATCCTGACCCTGGGTTACGTTACGGATCTGCTCGCCTTCGGCCAGGGTGCCGGAGTAGATCCGGGCGTAGGCCAAGCGCCGACCGGCCTCAATGGTGATCTTGAAGACCAGGGCAGCCAGTGGCCCGTCGGGGTCCGCGAGCAGCGAAACGGGGTCGTGGCTGACCGGATGGACGCCTTTGGCCGCCGGAGCGTCCTCGGGGGAAGGTAGGTAAAGGCAGATCGCGTCCATCAGAGGCTGGATTCCGGCGTTTTTTAGGGCCGAGCCGCAGAGTACGGGAACCAGAGCGCCCTTCAGCGTGGCGTGGCGGATGACAGTCTGAACGGCGTCCAGGTCCATGGGCAAACCGGAAAGATACGCCTCCAGCAGGGCGTCGTTTTGTTCAGCAACTTTTTCCAAAACCTGCTCCCGCCAGGGTCGGGCAGCCAGTTCCTGTTCAGCGGTCAGCTCCGCCTCTTGCCACTGGCTGTTCGCGCCTTTGTTCTCCGGGATGAAGCTCAAAAAACGCATCCGGAGCAGGTCAATCACACCCTTAAAATCCTGGCCCTGTCCGTCTGGAATTTGCAGCGGCAGGGGCGTGGTGCGCAGTTTGGAGCGCATGTCCTCCAGCACGGCGGCGAAGTCCGCGCCCAGGCGGTCGAGTTTGTTGATGAAGGCCAGTTTGGGCACGCCAAATTTTTCAGACTGCCGCCAGACCGTCTCGGACTGCGGCTCCACCCCGCCAACGGCGCAAAACACGCCCACGGCTCCATCCAAGACGCGCAGGCTGCGCTCCACCTCAATGGTGAAGTCCACATGGCCCGGAGTGTCGATGATGTTCAGGATATACTCCTGCCACTGGGTGGTGGTGCAGGCCGAGGTGATCGTGATCCCCCGTTCCTGTTCCTCGGGCAGGTAGTCCATGGTGGCGTTACCTTCGTGCACCTCGCCCATGCGGTGAATGGCTCCGCTGAAATAGAGGATGCGCTCGGTGACCGTGGTCTTTCCGGCGTCGATGTGGGCGATGATCCCGATGTTACGAACCAGGGACAAGCTGGTGCGTTTTCCCGGTCCGTGGGCAGAGGAGGATGTCGTTGGCGTGGATTTGGCTTTGCTCATGGAGGAGATTTTTACAGATGAACCCTCGGCCTTACAAGGGGGAATCGAGGAAAGGACAGGGCAATTTTGTTCTCACCAAATTTTTCTCGCAAGGGAGTGAACAATTGCTTTCTTGTGGATTGGTTCGCGACGGGCAGGAGAAAGGGAACGTCTCGGCGGTGGTCATCGAGAGTCGACAAGGGCCATGCCGGTTTGGAAACACACGAAACCCGGATCAAGGTCCGGCCAGTACCAACAGCCCTCCTGACCCGGAGTGAGGATCAGGCCGACGCCCGGCAGGCCCCTCACTC
>SKYX01000069.1 GCA_007127655.1 Desulfonatronum sp. | reverse complement strand
TTTCACTTCATCAAAAAGAACCAGTTCGACGAGACGCTGCAGATCGCCGAACTCCTCCTTTCCGACTCCCACGACCTGATCCACAAGGCCGTGGGCTGGATGCTCCGGGAAATCGGCAAGCGGGATCTGGGCGCGGAAGAGGATTTCCTGCGACGCAACCACCAGCACATGCCCAGAACCATGCTCCGCTACGCCATCGAGAAATTTTCCGAGGACAAGCGGCGCTGGTATTTGCTGAAAGGGCGGGGCTCGGATGTCGAGAGGGCGATCTGAGAGGCGCGGTTCATGCGAGGAACGATAAAGCACCCTCCCTCACAGTTCCTCGTTCCAGTCCCCTTGCCACAACCCGCGGATGAAATCCTGCCAGGGCAGGATGTCGATGCCGTCATCGGTGCGGCGGCGTTGAGGCTCCAGGCAGACCAGGATGCGGTGGGGAACGTCCGGATATTCTTTCTGAAATTGGACCAGTCCGCGCAAATCTGTTTCCGTGACACGCTGCTTGCCTTTGGCTTCCACGGCCAGACCGGCCTGTCCCAGGATGAAGTCCACTTCGATTCCGCTGGACAGTCTCCAGTAGCAGATATCGTAGTGCAGCCCGCTGTAACGCGTATGCGCGGAGAGCTCATGGAACAGCCAATTCTCAAAGGCCTTGCCGAAAGGTTGCGACCCCGGCTCAATGGACTTTCTACGGGTCAGCAGATTGACCACGCCCACGTCGCGAAAAAAGAACTTGGGGGCCTGGACGGTGCGGCGCTTGGGACGCAGGGTGAAGCAAGGCAGAAACGCACCCATCAAGGTGTCTTCCAGGATGGCGTAATGGCCGCGAACCGTGGAAGCGGCCACTCCCACTTCCCGGGCGACGTTGGTCATGTTCAGCACTTCCGTGTCGCCGATGGCGGCCGTGCGTAAAAAATCGCTGAAAACAGGCAAGTTGCGGGCCAGCCCTTCCTCAAGGATTTCTTCCCGCAGATAGTCCTGAACATAGGCGCGCAGGAGAGGAGCGGCATCGTCAGCGTCGTAATGGTCGGGCAACGGGCCGGTATTGAGCATCCGCTCCAGGGAAAAGTTCTCCCCCAGTTCCACGGAGGAGAGACCAAGCAGTTCATGCCGCAGGGCCCGCCCGCCCAGCAGATTGACTTGGCCCCTGCGCAGTTTCCGGGCGCTGGACCCGCACATCACAAAAACCTGCCCGCGCTCCTGGATCAGGTAGTGAATCTCGTCCAGCAGGGCCGGGGCCTTCTGAATCTCATCAATGACCACCAGCTTGTCCGGGGGGTGAACCTGAACAAGCTCCCGGAGCAGGGCGGGGCGTTGGGTGAACCGAACCAGGTCGTCCGTTTTCAGCAGATCTATGCGCAGGGCGTCAGGATAGGCCGCCTTGAGCAACGTGGTTTTACCAGTTTGCCGAGGTCCCCATAGGAAGAAACTTTTCGTTGGATTTTCAGGAAGTTGGAGCTGTCTTTTGTATATCATGCGTCTCACCGTGGAATTGCATGTATATTGACATCGCCACAACTGTTTTTCATGCACAATGCCCGATGTCAAGTTCCCCCCGGACTGCCCTCAGGACATTTTTGTTCTCAGCTCTCATCCTCTATCGATCGATTTCGGTGATTTATGACGCCGGGCAGTGCCCTTGGCGAAACAATTCTCTTGAAAATAGCTGCCAAAATAACTATAATTCGAGTAAAAAGGCAATTGGTAAGCATTATTCGAGAGCCGTAACGATTTTTTGAGGGGCGATGACATTGGACACGACACGGAACCGGCCGGCGGGGTATGCGTTTCTGATCGAGCAATACGGATTGAGCGCTTTGCCGAATTGGCACACGTCCTCCGTCAGCCCGACGGGGACGTTGCGCTCTATTATCCAGGATGGGCGGGTGGAATCGATTTATCCCCAGTCGTATTGGCCTGGAGACGGAACGGGAGATCATCTGGAGTTCGCCCTTAAATATGACGGCGTCAACCTGGGGCTGCTGTCGGCCCTTTTCGACGTGGCCGCGGCAGACGAGACAGCGGCTTGGATCAGCTCGAAGCCGACGGGGAAATACGCCCGCAGGATCTGGTTCCTGTATGAATTCCTGACCGGGTGGGAACTCCCGCTGCCGGATCTGACCAAGGGGAATTACATTGAGCTTCTGGAATCGGATCGGTACTACACCGCAACGCCCGGTCGTCGCGTGCAACGTCAGAGAATCATCGACAATCTGCTTGGCGGGAGAAAATTTTGTCCCATTGTCCGGCGTACCGACAAACTTGCCGCCATGGAGGGTATCGACCTGCGCAAACGGTGTGAGGAGGTCGTGACCTCCTATCCACCGGAGCTTCTCAGACGGGCATTGAGCTATCTGTACAACAAAGAGACCAAATCGTCATTCGAGATCGAACATATCAAGCCGAGCGCCTCCAGGGCCGAGAAATTCATCGGTCTGCTGGAGATGGCCGAGGGCAGGGATTTCTGTGAGAAGCCTCTTCTGATCGACGTGCAGAACCGTATTGTCGATCCCCGTTTCCGGAACACGGACTATCGGGCCAACCAGAACTTCGTCGGTCATACGATTTCCTACCAGAGACAGCTCGTTCATTATGCCTGCCC
>SKYX01000143.1 GCA_007127655.1 Desulfonatronum sp. | reverse complement strand
CCGACTACGTTCGGTTCATCCCTTACCCGGTGGTGGCCGGCTTTCTCGCCGGGACCGGATGGCTGCTGACCAAGGGCAGCCTGGAGGTGATGACCGGAATCTCCCTGTCGTGGAACGCCCTGCCGTCCTTGTTGTCCCAAGATATCCTCCCGTTTTGGACGCCTGGGGTCGTCTATGCCGGGCTGCTGTTTTTTGGCCTGCGCCGCTGGTCTCACTTCCTGATCCTCCCCGGTTCCATGGTCGTCGCCTTGGTTCTCTACCATGCGGCCCTCCCGCTCCTCGGCCTGGACATGGCCCAAGCCCGGGAACTCGGACTGTTTTTCGCGTCCTTCTCCTCGACCAATATCTGGCCTCCATTCGCTCCGATGGATCTGCAGCATGTCCAGTGGGCCGCGCTTGTCCGGGAAATTCCCACCTTGGCCGTCATCCCGTTCATCGCCTTACTCGGTCTGTTGCTGAACACCGGAGGCATCGAGTTGGCCGCCCGTCGCGATCTGGACCTGAACCGGGAGTTGCTGGTCAACAGCGGGGGGAACGCCCTGGCCGCCCTGACGGGATCCCATGCCGGGTACAGCTCGGTGAGCCTGTCCATGCTCGGTTTCAAAACCGGCGCGGATACACGCATCGTCGGACTGACCGCCGCACTGGTCCTGGTCGGGACACTGCTCTTCGGCGGACAGGTCCTGACCATTTTTCCCAAGGCTCTTCTGGGCGGCTTCCTGCTCCTGATCGGGTTGTTCTTTCTCTCCGACTGGATCGTGGATACCCGAAAACGCATGCCGCGACCGGACTACGCCGTGGTGCTCGCCGTCTTCGCCACCATTGGCGTTTTCGGCTACCTCCACGGCGTCTTGCTGGGTCTTTTGGCCACGGTGGCCCTGTTCACGGCAAAAATCAGCCGCATCCCGGCCATCACGGCCGCCTCCACGGTCGCCCGGACCCGCAGTCGGAAGTCCCGGCCGATACCTCACCAGCACCTGTTGAGCGTTCATGGGCGCGGCGCTCGCCTGTTCAAACTCAACGGTTTTCTCTTTTTCGGCTCCGTGAACTCCTTGACCACGTCCGTCATGCAAGCGTTGCATAATGACGCCACGCACTCCATTCTCGTTGATTTCCGGGATGTTTCCGGTTTTGACGTCTCCGCTGTCAACAATTTCGTCCGCTTGGCTCAACGAATGTCTTCACGAAACGTCGCCTTCCTTCTCGCCGCCCCCCCGGATCTGTTCACGGACCTGCTCAGGCAAATCTGCGGGGAGGAACTGACCCGGTCATACAGAATCTTTCCCGACGCCAACGCGGCGTTGGAATGGTGCGAGGACGACATCATCCACTCCGCTCACGCCGCCATGACCGAACAATCGGATCAGGCCAAGCGCGACCGGGACGAACTCTTCGACACCGTGGCGGACGATCTGTTGTCTGAATTGGACCGTCAGGAACGAATCGAAAACCTGCTCGACACGATCGGCCCATACCTCGAATCTCGAAACTTCGCGCCGGGCCAAACGCTCCTCAACCAAGACGATCTTGGTCCGGGAATGATGTTCGTGCGCCAAGGCGCGGTCCTGGAGCGAATTACGGACGCTTCGGGAAGTAGCAGCACGTTGCGGACCCTGGGACCGGGCACCTTTTTCAGCGAACCCGCCGCCTACGGCCCCTGGCGTTCTCCCCATGGCTACCAAGCCGAGTCCACCGCACAAATCGCTCTGCTTACCCCGAAGGCGTTTCTGGAACTGGAAACAATCGCTCCCGAAGCGGCCCGAACAATCCATCGCCTGGTGGTCGCCGCTCTGGTCGCCACCCTCGGCACGGATATCCGGCCCCAGGAGTGGACACCCTGAAACGCGAAACCGCAACGCGCCCAACTTCGACGTTATCCCGCTCTTTCAGCCGACCGCTCCAAACCATAACCGCCAACGTGCTCATGACGAAACTAAAACCCGAGTCCACCATGCCGCTTGAATTTCAGCAGATCACATTGCAAGCCCAGGAGCGTTACCTGGCTCTCCTGGACCGCTGTCCGCAAAAAACGTCGGACCTCAGTTTTGCCAATATTTTCGGATGGGCCGAGGAATACGGCCTGGAATGGTGGTTTGACGAAAATCTCGTCTGGCTGCGCCAACAAAACCCGGAGCCGTTGCTCTGGGCCCCCGTGGGACCCTGGAACGACGTAGACTGGGCCGCCATCTGGCCGCGTATGGCCAACGCCTCGTTTCATCGCGTTCCCGAGGAATTGACGGAAATCTGGCGCAAGACGTTCGATGAAAAGATGATTTCGAGCGAGGCACGAGGGCAGTGGGACTATGTCTATTCCATCCCGGAACTGATTGAGCTCAAGGGCAATCGCTTTCACAAGAAAAAAAATCTGCTCCGCCAGTTTCAGCGCAACTACCGAGCCGTCTACCATCCCCTGGACATGGACTGCGTGGAACGGGTGCTGGAGATGCAGTCCAACTGGTGCACCTGGAAGGAATGCGTCGATTCCGACGCTTTGGAAGCCGAAAACACGGCCATCGAGCGCGTGCTCAAGGAGTGGGACCGGATTCCGGGACTAATGGGCGGGGCTTTGGAGGTGGAAGGCGAGATCGTCGCGTATACCGTGG
>SKYX01000392.1 GCA_007127655.1 Desulfonatronum sp. | reverse complement strand
TCATCATGCTCACTCCTTGTTGTGGGGTTGACGTGTTGATGACCGGACTCCTCTAACCGGAAAAATTGCCCAGGTCATCATTTTTTTGCCGCCTCTGCCGCAGGGCTTCCACGGCCTTGTAGGCCGTGGCAATGGCCACTCCGGCGCCGCACTTCATCCGAATCCAGTCCTGGTTCGCCAGGATCGACCCAGCCGCGTGCAAACCTGAATGGACCGGACGCCCGTTCTCGGCCAGGGGACGAAACAACTGGTCAACGACCAGGCCCGTCCTGTGCACCGGGTGGCCGCGTGGATCAAAATAATCCGGATGGTGCCATCCGGAACGGCTCTCCGGCTGCCGGACCGCGAGGTCGAAGACGGTTTCCACGATGCCGCGGTCCCGGCGGGCCGCCAGCCCGCCTCCCAGAAACCGGCCCGAGCAGAGCAACACCTTGGCGGCGCGTACCTGGCGCTCCACGGGCTGCCCGGTGATCCGCAGGACAAACGGGTCGTCCGGTCCCGGCACGATGCCGGACATTTTTTGCTGGCAAAACAGGGCCACCCCGCGCTCCGGCAAGGCGCTCTCAAGGGCTTCCTTCAACCGGATTCCGGGCACTCCCGGAGGCATGGTCGGGATTTCGAACACCGGAACGGCCAACCGCTCGGCCAGGTCACGGGTCACATCTCCGGGTCGGTGCATGCCCAGCACGGCCGGAAACCCCACGGCTTCCACGCCGTGGACGTGCGGCGCCACCACCTCGGCCAGGGCTTTGCGTGCCGAAGCCGTCTCCAGCATCCGGGCCGCCTGCTCCGGATACAGCTCGCCCCCCGTGTGGCCGGGCATGGAGACGGACACGGGCTGGAGACCCGGCCAGACTTCGGCGAGGTTCGCGGCGATCTGCCTGGACGAAAAGCCCTTCAAGCCATGCAGGGCGACGATCAAGGCAGGCTGCTTGCTCTCCAGGGCCAGACAGCCGGCCAGGGCTGTTTCCGGAACGCACCAGGAGTGCTTGATCGTGCCGGCGGGGGTCGGCAGGCTGAAGTTTTTCTCTCCACCCGTTTGATACGGCAAACCGATGTCCGCGAGAAATGCCAGCGTTTCCGCAAAGGCGGCCCGAATCTCCTCGGGAAGCAGCCCCGCATAAGGGTGGTCCGGCTCGATCCGCAACAGATCGTTCAGCGCGGCAAAGGGCCGACGGACCACCGTGGGTCGTCCATCCGCCGTCTCCGAGGGCAAGGCTCCGAGGACGTCGAAGACGCCGCTGGTATAGGCAACAGCTCCGGTGCTTCCGGCCTGGACCACGGACAGTCCCCGGTTGGCAGCGAAAATCGCGGCGGCCATCCCCCCGATGCCCGTTCCAATAATGGCAAGATCGCAGTGCATCATGTCATTCATGTGACAATTCAGCCTCCGGCTCCTCCAGGGCCTCTGGCGCTGGGAATTCCAGGCCCAGCAAACCGCAATGCAGGGCTTCGGCCAATTCCGACTGCACCAGTTGCGCCCCCCAGAGAATCGGACGCTGCCCTTTGAAGCGCTCCTGAAAAAAATCCCGCACGGTTCCAAGCCCGCGCCGTGAGGACAGTGCTCCGGTGTCGTACAAATGCGAGGCCACGCGCAAACCGCAAAACGCCCCCTGACAGGCTCCCTTGCCCACCCGGCTGCGCTTGCCCAGGGGCTGGAGTTCAGGGTCGGGAAAATTGCCCCGGCAAACGTCCAGAAGGTCGTCCACCGCGCTGGCCGAAACCATTTCGCACTCGCAAAGGATCTCGTCGTCCGAAGTATGCCCCATGACCCAGACCTTGGCCGAGCGCCCCGGTTCGGTCCAAGAGCAGACGTCCATGGTCGGCAGGGGGGCTTCCCTGGTCCGGCAAGGGGCGCTGTTGCCCAGGCGGCGACAGACCAGATCGACGGTCTGCTCAGCCATCAGTCGAAAGGTGGTCAGCTTGCCGCCAACCACGGAGCAAAAATTGGTCAGCCCGTCACGTTCGTGGTCAAAGAGCAGGAAACCCCGGCTCACGGCTCGCCCATCCTGATCCGAATCCGAAGAACCCGCGGCAAGAAGAGGGCGCACGCCGCAATAGGCCCGGATATACCTGACACCGGCCAAAGCCGGGACCATTTCCGCGCCGTGGACCACGTTGACGTCCGCCTCCCGGACCGTGGGCCTGGCCAGGTCGGGGTCCGGGATGGTCACGCTGGTGGTTCCCAGGATGGAAACCGTGCCCCCGGGAACGAGAATATCGCCGTCCCCCGGGGGCCTGAGACGATGAATGACCCGCTCGGACAACCGATCGTGGGTCACCAGCAGGGTTCCCTGGGAGCACAGCAGGGGAATTGAGGCACCAGCGAGTCCGGCCACGCGCCCGGCCCAGGCCCCGGCGGCGTTGATCACCTGGGAGACCTCGACAGTCCGGGTTTCTCCCTTGGCCATATCCTTCAAGCGCACTCGGACAATTCGACCGCGGTCCAGGTCAAATCCGTGAACCGCGGTCCGGGTCAGCAGGGTGCTTCCGATCAGGGCCTTGGCATGGGCCAGATTTTCCAGGGAAAGGCGGAACGGGTCCAGAGAGGCGTCGGGCAGGGCGTAGGCGGCGATGAGGTTTTCGCTCAGAGCGGGCTCCATG
>SKYX01000057.1 GCA_007127655.1 Desulfonatronum sp. | reverse complement strand
CGTCCAGGGCTTTCGAGGAATACTAAGGAGAAATGCATGTTCAATTTTATTGTCAAGAAAATTATTGGATCCAAAAACGAGCGATATCTGAAGAAATTGAATCCAAAGGTGGCGATCATCAACAGCCATGAAGAACGGATGCGCGGGCTGAGTGACGACGACTTTCCGACCAAGGTCCGGGAGTGGAAGGAGCAGGCCCAGAATGGTCGGACCCTGGATGACCTGCTGCCCGAGACCTTCGCCCTGGTGCGCGAGGCTTCCTGGCGGGCTTTGAAGATGCGTCACTTTGACGCCCAGTTGGTCGGTGGGATGGTGCTGCATCACGGCAAAATCGCCGAAATGAAGACTGGCGAGGGCAAGACCCTGGCCGCGACTCTGCCGGTGGTGCTCAACGCCCTGGCCGGCAAGGGCGTGCACGTGGTCACGGTCAACGACTATCTCGCCCGCCGCGACGCGGAGTGGATGGGCCAGATTTATCGCTTTCTTGGGCTGGAGGTCGGGGTGATCCTGCACGGGTTGACCGATCCCGAGCGTCAGACCGCCTACAACGCCGACGTGACCTACGGCACGAACAACGAGTTCGGCTTTGATTATCTGCGGGACAACATGAAGTTCCGGATGGAGCACCTGGTCCAGCGGGACCTGTTTTTCGGGATTGTGGACGAGGTGGACTCCATCCTGATCGACGAAGCCCGGACCCCGCTGATTATTTCCGGTCCGGCCGAGGATTCCACCGGGCTGTACATGCAGATCAACGCCCTGATTCCCAAACTGAAGAAGGAAGAGCATTTCACGGTGGATGAGAAACTGCGCGCCATCCTGCTCACGGAAGAGGGGGTGGTGCGTTGCGAAGAACTGCTCGATCTGGAAAACCTCTATGATCCCAAGAACATTCGCTTCCAGCATCATATCTTGCAGGCCCTCAAGTCCCACCATCTGTTCAAACGGGACGTGGACTACATCGTGGCCGACGGGCAGGTGGTCATCGTCGATGAGTTTACCGGCCGGACCATGCCTGGCCGCCGCTACAGCGACGGGCTGCACCAGGCCTTGGAAGCCAAGGAATACGTCAAGATTCAGGCCGAGAACCAGACCCTGGCCTCCATTACCTTCCAGAACTACTTCCGGATGTACGACAAGCTGGCCGGGATGACCGGGACCGCGGACACCGAGGCCGTGGAGTTCAAGGAAATCTACAACCTGGACGTGGCGTCCGTCCCCACCCATCGGCCGATGGTCCGGGAAGATCATCCGGACATGATCTACAAGACCCAGGACGACAAATACAAGGCCATTGCCCAAGAGATTAGCGATCTGCATCATAAGGGGCAGCCCGTTTTGGTGGGCACGGTGTCCATCGAGAAATCCGAGATCGTGGCCAAGCTACTCAAGCGCCACGGGGTTCCGCATAGCGTGCTCAACGCCAAGAACCACGAGAAAGAGGCCGAAATCGTGGCCCTGGCCGGCCATAGCGGACAGGTGACTATTGCCACGAACATGGCCGGACGCGGGACGGACATCGTGCTTGGCGAGGGCGTGGTGGACCTGGGCGGTCTGCACATCATCGGCACGGAGCGCCATGAAAGTCGACGCATCGACAACCAGTTGCGCGGCCGGAGCGGACGACAGGGCGATCCGGGCAGCTCCCGGTTCTATCTGGCTCTGGACGACGATCTGTTGCGGCTGTTCGGCTCGGACAAGATCGCCGGACTGATGGGGCGGCTGGGATTGCAGGAGGGCGAGGCCATCGAGAACCGGATGGTTTCCCGGGCCATTGAAAATGCCCAGCGCAAGGTGGAGGCCCACAACTTCGAGATCCGCAAGCAGCTTTTGGACTTCGACAACGTGATGAACCAGCAGCGGGAAGTGATTTACACCCAGCGCCGGGAAATCATGGCCAGCACGGACCTGGAGGAAATGGTCGAGTCCTTTGTCCACGACCTGGTGGAAGACATCTACGCCCCGGTGCAGGACAAGGACGCGGACGACGATGCCCGTCAGGAAGTCCGGGCCCGGTTGGCCGAGATTTTCGGACTGGGGCGCGTCCATCCTCTGCCAGAGGACAAGCTGCCCAGTCAGGAAGAAACCGTGGAGCTGATTCGGGGCGTGCTGGGCAAGCTCAAAATCGACGCCCCTCAACATTACCTGGAGATTCTGCGCTATTTTCTGCTGGACAGCCTGGACCGGGACTGGAAAGAGCATCTGTTGAACATGGACGGCCTGCGCGACGGTATCGGCCTGCGCGGCTACGGCCAGAAAGACCCCAAGCAGGAGTACAAGCGCGAGGGCTTCGAGCTGTTCCAGGCCATGCTGCACCTGATCAAGGAGCACACGCTCCGCAACCTTTGCCACCTGCGTCTGAACGTGGTCCGTGAGGAACAGTTCCAGCACGAGGAAAAGCCCCAGAAACTACAGTACTCCGGCTCAGAGCAGCAAGCCCCGGCCAAACAACCCGTGCGCCGGGACCAGCCCAAGGTCGGTCGCAACGACCCCTGCCCCTGCGGCAGCGGCAAGAAGCACAAGAAATGCTGCGTGGCCGCGGGGTAGGCTGCGGAGATCTTTTCCCGAGCCATGCCGGACGCCCGGCATGGCTCGATTTCTCAATTATTCCCG
>SKYX01000436.1 GCA_007127655.1 Desulfonatronum sp. | reverse complement strand
CCCCAGCGGAATTTTCGCCGCTGCCGTCTGGAACCCGAGTTGCCTGCGCCCACCCGTTTTCCGCCCTGGAAGACACCCTGCATCTGCGTCAGACCGTTATCTGGGAAGCTGGTGAACGGGTTCAGGTCATGCAGGGGATCATGCTGCTTGACGGACAGCAAAAGCGGGTGCGACTTCTCGGGTTATCGGAGATCGGGATCAAGCTTTTTGATTTGACGGTCGGGAGGGATGGGCACGAAGTTCATCTTCTGGCCCCGGTCCTGGGACCGACCCGGGAGCTTTTGGCGCGGCAGGTCGCCCAGAGCGTCCGGCGGGTCTTCCTGACGTATCCCGACATGGAAACGGCCCAGGCCTTTGTCGGGCCTGGCGCCGTGATCCTGACCGATCACACTGGAGACGAAAATCTGGTCCTTGAATGTTTCCCACCTGGGGAGATGGTCCGCCGCGTCTGGAGTCCGGATCATCGCTGGGAGGCCGATCTTGACGACTCTTTCCGCAGGAACGACCTTCCGCTCCCCGGACGAATCGTCTACCAGGACCACCGGGCCGGATACGTTTTGACCATTGTCCTGCATGAGGTCTTCGAGCCATGAACACGATCCGCGACGGCATCCTGGCCGCCCGGTTAGGGCCGGCCACGTGGGAGACCGACCAGACCATCCGTCAGGACTTCGCCTTTCCGCTCGATTTCGTTGGTTTTGACGGACACTTTCCAGGTGAACCAATTCTGCCGGCCGTGGTCCAGGTCGGGCTCGGCGTTGTTTTGACCAAATCCTTTCAGGCGAAAGGAGCCGGCCCTTATTGGCTGGAAACCGTAACCCGGGCCAAATTCTTACGGAAACTGAAACCCGGAGAAACCATTACGGCCCAGTGCACCAGACGCGCCCGACACGGGCCCGACAGCGAGTCTTTTAGCGTTGTGCTGACCGTGGACCAGCAACAGGCCGCGGCGTACACCCTGACTTTCACCTTGGCCCACACCTCTGAACCGAGCGACCCCGCTGACGGATGAACCATGCGTAAACCGTATTTCCCAAAACAGGACGGCCACCCCGAGCCCCTGCGAGCCGTCTGTTCGCGCCGGGTGCGCTTCGAGGAGGTAGACCCGCTAGGCATTGTCTGGCATGGCCGCTATCCCAGTTTTTTCGAGGACGCGCGCATGGCCCTGGGCGACAAATACGGCATCGGCTACATGGTCTTCTATGAGCACGGCGTGGTCACGCCCATAAAAATGATGCACCTGGACTACCACCAGCCCCTGCGCTTCGGCGAGGAGTTCACCGTGGAAGGGGTCCAGCATTTTTCAGAGTCAGCGCGAATCAACACCGAATACGTGGTCCGCAACAGCGCGGGGGCAATCGCCACCACCGGTTATACCGTGCAGATGCTCCTGGACCTGAAGATGAACGTGCTCATCGCCCTGCCGCCTTTTTTCGAAGCCTTCTGTGACCGATGGAAACGAGACAAACCATGCGCATGCACCTGATCTACCCCAAATGGCCCAAGCTCGAACGCCAGACCGAGTTCCACCTGCCGCCGCACGGGCCGGTGGTCTTTGCGGCGGAAGTGCCCGAGGACGTGGAGATCGCCTTCACGGACGAGAACCTGGAGCCCCTGAACTTCGACGCCTCCACGGATCTTGCGGCCCTGTCGGTGATGCTCACCTGCCAACTGCCCAGGGCCCTGGCCATCGCGGACCGCTACCGGGAACTGGGCGTGCCGGTGCTCATGGGCGGAATCGGAACCATGCTCCATGCCGAGGAGGCGGCCCGACACGCGGACTCGCTCTTTCTGGGCGAAGTCGAAGGCCGCTTCGCCGCGGTGATCCAGGATCTGAAGGAAAACCGCCTGCGCCCCGTCTATGACTACCTTGGCGCTCCTCCGGACATTTCCCTGGCGGGAACGGCACGGCGCGATATTCTGAAGCGCGACCTGTACAATTATCGCGGCGTCCAGATGGTCGACCTGCTCCACGCTTCGCGAGGCTGCAAGTTCAACTGCATGCCCTGCTGCGTGGCCTACCTGGGCGGCAAGTCCTTCCGGCCGCGCCCCATTCACAAGGTCATCGCGGAGATGGAGTCCATCGCCAACAACCGGCTGTTTTTCGTGGACAATTCCCTGGCCCAGGACCGGGAATGGCTGAAGGAGCTGTTCACGGCCATGATCCCCTTGAAGCGCAAGTGGATTTCCCACCCGATCATGTACGACCCGGAAATCCTCGACCTCGCGGCCCAGGCTGGCTGCTGGTACGTGTACCAGGCGGTGATCGACGATTCGAAGACCATCCGGGAACGGATCAGGATGCTCAAGGACCACGACATCGGTATTGAAGGCACCATTTTGCTGGGTCTGGACGATCACGACGAATCCACCATCAAGCGAATGGTGGACTTTCTCCTGGAGGTGGAACTGGACATGGCCGAGTTCACGATCCTGACCCCGTTCCCCCACACCCCCATCCGGGAGATGTTCGAGCAGCAAGGCCGTATCCTGAGCAACAACTGGTTGGAGTACACCTGCGACAAGGTGGTTTTTCAGCCCAAGCAAATGCCTCCGGATACTCTGCAGGAACTCTTTCACTATGCCTGGGATACGTTTTATGCCGAGGGAGGACCGCAGTT
>SKYX01000258.1 GCA_007127655.1 Desulfonatronum sp. | reverse complement strand
TAGGGGCTCCCCTTGCGGGTGCCCAAGGTTAGCGCGGAATGGAGGAGTATCGCCGTTACCTTGGTTGTTCGATCAATTGCCTGGGGTGGTGATTTACATGGATAGGTGCCGCTTCAAACACGTCGGGTCGGTGCCATCGCGGTCACACCAGGGCGACCGCAAGGGTACGCCCCTACAAGTGCGAGAATTCGCGGGTAAGGTCCCAGGGTAGTTGACGCAACCTTGGGCTATGTACGGAATCCCGTTAGGATTCTCGAGCGAAAAAACAGTCCGAAACGCATATTGAGCCAACGAGTATAACCGTTCAATCTGATCGCAAAGTGAGCCAACTATGTTGAAAAAAAATGAATTCATGATCCTGACCGTCGTCTCCGTTCTGCTGGCCGGGCTGATCCTGGCCAGTGCGCTGCTGGACCGCTCCAACCGCAGCCTGCAGGCCGAACTGGTCCAGCGCCAGGCCTACATTCAGCAGAGCGTCCAGCTGGAAGGGCTGTATGTGGAGATGATCAAGGCCGTGGCCGAACTGTCCGAACGGGCCCAGGACCCGGCCCTGCGCAAGGTGCTCACGGACCAGGGCATGACCGTGCAGACGGCCCTGCAACCCCAACCGCAACTGGCCCCCGAGGCGCAGCCCGAGGGTCTGCCCGAGGAGCTGGTCATTCCCGGAGGACAGCCCAATGAGTAGTGAATCCGACCGCAGAATCCCCGGAACCCGGTCCCCGTTCATCCCCCTGCTGATACTGATGCTGGCCGTGCTGGTCTGGTTCGGCTTCCAGCTCAGCCATGGCCTGACGGTGCGCGCGCAGTTGCAGGAGCAGCACGCCAACCAGGAGCCGGTGGTCCAGAACGCCCAGCAGATGCGCGCCCAACTGGACGCCATCGCCGCGGACACCGCCCGCCTGGCCCAGGCCGGCAACCCCAACGCCCAGGTGATCATCACCGAGCTGGGCAAGCGGGGGATCACCGTGGCCATCGACTAGCCCGGCACCCCAATCCAGGCGCCTGCAGCAGAACAGCCCGCCGCGGTCACTCCACGGTGGGCTGTTCTGTTGCTCCATGCCCGAGCCTGAGACGGGACGCCGGGACCAACTGAACGGTCGGATGTCTGTGTTTCCGGTGTCCTGTTCAGTGCTGGTGCTTGTTGGTCAGAGCCTATTGGCGTAGCCTGGTCTTTCCCGGCACTGCCTAAGCCGGGGTTTCAGTGTTGCGGTGGGCCGGCTGACAGGAAAATCATCCTCTCACAGGTTTTTTCAGCGAGGTGCGCATGCAGGCAGGGGTGAACTTTGATGGATACGAGATCGGGCCGTTTTACGACGAGATGTTCGAGGCTCCGGGAGTGGCCCGGCCTGGGACAAGGCTGTTGCTGGACAAGTTGCGCTCCTTGCCGCCCAATGAGCTCTTGACCCGACAGGCTGCGGCGGAGAAGATTTTTTTTGATCTGGGGATCACGTTTTCCGTGTACGGCCATGAGCAGGGCACGGAGAAGATTTTTCCTTTCGACATCGTCCCCCGGGTGATCGAGGCCGAGGAGTGGGACCACCTGGAGCGGGGCTTGAAGCAGCGCATTCATGCCCTGAATCTGTTCCTGGACGATATCTATCACGATCAGAAGATCCTGCGGGACAACGTCGTCCCTCGGGATATCATTGAATCATCGGCCGGATATTTCCCGGTCTGCCGGGGCTTGAACCCGCCTTTGGGCGTCTGGTGTCACATCACGGGCACGGACCTGGTCCGCGACGCCGACGGGGAGTTCCACGTCCTTGAGGACAACTTACGTTCGCCCTCGGGGGTGTCCTACGTGCTGGCCAACCGGCAGATCCTGAAGCGGACCTTTCCCCAGGTCTTCAGCGCCTCCAATGTCCGCTCCGTGGATACCTATCCGTCCCAGCTCCTGGAAATGCTCCACTCCATCGCCCCGTCCAGGCAGGTTCGTCCCAACGTGGCCCTGCTGACCCCCGGGGTCCACAATTCAGCCTATTTCGAGCATTCCTTCCTGAGCCAACAGACCGGCATCGAGCTGGTGGAAGGAGCGGATCTGGTGGTCCACGAAGGGTACGTGCACATGCGCACAACCAGTGGGTTGATCAAGGTGGACGTCATCTATCGGCGGATCGGGGAGGATTTTCTGGACCCGCGGGTTTTCCGCGAGGACTCCCTGCTGGGCGTGCCCGGAATCATGGAAGTCTATCGCCAGGGACGGGTGGCCCTGGCCAACGCGCCCGGAACCGGGGTGGCCGACGACAAGGCCGTGTATGCCTATGTACCGGAGATCATCAAGTACTATCTGAACGAGGACCCGATCATCCCCAACATCCCCACCTACATCTGCCGCGACCCCAGGCAGATGGCCCATGTCCTGGCCAACCTGGACTCCCTGGTGGTCAAGGCGGCCAACGAGTCCGGCGGGTATGGAATGCTCATCGGCCCGGCCTCGACCAAGGCCGACCAGGAGGCCTTTGCCGCGAAGATCCGGCAGGACCCGCGCAACTACATCGCCCAGCCCACGGTTTCCCTGTCCCGCTGCCCGGTGATCGTGGACGACCATTTCGAGGGCCGGCATGTGGATCTGCGGCCCTATGTCCTGTACGGCAACGAGATCCAGGTCATTCCCGGCGGGTTGACCCGGGTCGCC
>SKYX01000398.1 GCA_007127655.1 Desulfonatronum sp. | reverse complement strand
GGGAGCCGTTGGTCAGGATGACCTTGACCCCTGGCAGGGCGGACAGGGCATGGGCCAGCTCAGGCTGAGGCCGCAGGACCGAGGCCACGTCCACGTCATGGACGTAGTCCAGATAATCCTCCGGATCCACGCCATGATGCCTGGCCAGGCCGACCATGGTCAGCCCGTAGTCCTTCCAGTATCGGCGGCGCAGCTCGTCCACCCGGTCTTCGGGAATGCCGGCCCGTTCATGCATGTATTGGTTGATCCGCGCGTCGATCAGCGGGAACAACGAGGTTGACGCCGGGTAGAGGGTGTTGTCCAAATCAAAGATAAACGCGTCCATGGGGGGTCCTGGGTTGATTGCTGGAAAAAAAGGTCTTGTCAGTTTCAAGCGGAATTGACACTATGCATAGCCACTCAACCCGCGAACCTCAACCCGCTCAGGAGATCCCCACATGCGCATGCCGCGATTGACGCTCCACGTCTTGTTTACCGTGGCCGCTCTGTTTATCTGGCTTGGTCTCGCCCAAGCCGCATCCGTGGAAGAACAACGGAGGTTGTTTCTTCAGGCCGAAGAAGCATTGCGCAAAGGGCAACGCCAAACCTACCTGAACCTGTTGCCCCGCCTCGACGGCTACCCGCTGACGCCCTATCTGGCCGCCATGGACCTGGAGCGAAGGCTCGGGTCCGGATCGACAGTGGAGGTTCGGGCCTTTTTAAAGGCCTACGGTGATATCCCGGCATCGGACTCCCTGCGTCGGAAGTGGCTGCGCGAGCTGGCCAAACAGGCCCGCTGGGCGGATTTTCTCCAGGACTATACTCCCCAGACCAACGAGGACCTTCTGTGTCTCTACGGTCAGGCATTATTGGGAACCGGAAAGACCGGCCCGGCCATGGAGCATGCCGGAGAGATGTGGCTTTCCGGCACATCCCGTCCCAAAAGCTGCGACCCGCTGTTCGCTGCATGGAGGGGCAAGAATCTTCTGACTCCGGAACTGGCCGTGGAACGGATTCGATTGGCCATGAACGCGGGACAGACCGGGCTGGCCCGGTATTTGGCCCGATACCTCCCCCCGGAGGAACTGTCCTGGGTGGACTACTGGTGCAGGGTGGACGAGAGGCCCGGCTTGGTGCTGGAGCGCGACTGGAGCGGCGTCCGGAGTGATTTTGCCCTCCCGGTCCTGGCTCACGGCATGCGCAAATTGACCCGCGTTGACGCTACCCGGACAGCCGGGGATTGGGACCGGCTCCGCTTGCGGAACGGTCTGGAACGGGAGCGATTCGCCGATATAGAAGTGGATATTGCCTTGTTCATGAGCCTGCGTTTCGAGGACGGGGCCGTGGAGCGGATCGGGGCTCTGCCCGTGGACTTGAGAAGTGATCGGCTGCGGGAATGGGGGGTGCGGGCGGCCTTGCGTCGGCAGGATTGGGCGGCCGTGCTGACCAAGGTGGACGGATTGACGCACGGCCAGCAGCAGGAATCTCGTTGGCGTTACTGGCGGGCGCGGGCTCTGGAGCAGACCGGCTGGGCCGAGCAGGCCCTGAACCTGTACCAGGATTTGGCTCGTGAACCGAACTATTTCGGCATGCTGGCCGCGGATCGTCTTGGATTGCCGTACGAGGTGGACCACCAACCCGTTGTCGTATCCGCCGAGATGCTCACCGCGGCCAGGCAGGATCCTGGCTTGCGTCGGGCCGTGGAATTTTTCGCCCTGAAGCGCTACGGCCCGGGACGCAGCGAATGGCAGCGGGCACTGCCCCGGCTGGATGAAGGCGTCAAGTTGGCCGCGGCCCTCTGGGCCAGAGAGTTGGGATGGCACGACAGGGCCATCACGGCCACCGTGGCCGCGCGGCACCATACGGACCTGGAAATCCGCTTCCCCTTGCCCTATTCGTCCCAGATCATGGCCCAGAGTACGGCCAAAAACCTCAATCCGGCCTGGGTCTACGGTGTGATGCGCCAGGAGAGCCTGTTCATGGAAGACGTGGGCTCGTCCGCCGGCGCCCTGGGGCTGATGCAGATCATGCCCCAGACCGGCCAACGCATTGCCGGATGGCACGGGGAACGGCTTTCCAGCTCCCGGCTGCTGCTCCAGCCCGAGCGGAACATCCGCTTCGGAACCACCTATCTGCGTCGCCAGTTGGATGATCTCCAGGACCATTACGCCCTGGCCACCGCCGCCTACAATGCCGGTCAGCACCGGGTTAAAGGCTGGCTGCCCCAGGGCGGCGAACTCCCCGCGGACATCTGGGTGGAGACCATTCCGTTCAACGAAACCCGCAACTACGTGGAACGCGTCCTATCCTACACCGCCATCTACGAACACCGTCTCGGCCAACCGTTGACCCGGGTCAGTCACCGCCTCCCCCCGGTCCAGCCCCGGGACGGGGGAACTCGGGTGGCGGAAAGCGGGTATTGATCAATATCTGGTATCTACTCAGCACATTTTGTGTCCGTTCTTGCTCTGGCAATCGGGGTCGGAGTCGGCGCTTCGCTATCGGAGTCGGAATCGGAACAGGAAGAATTGAGAACGCATCCCAGCGTTTTCGATCCCGATTCCGACTCCGACCCCGGCAACGGCAACGCCATTACTCTGTGCTGAGTAGTTACAATATCTGGGGAACAGGAGAGCGTTATGACGGGAGACTACACCGTCCGGGCGTTTTGGGATTC
>SKYX01000321.1 GCA_007127655.1 Desulfonatronum sp. | reverse complement strand
TTGTTTTTTATACCGCAACGGCTTGATGGTACGAGGCCGGTGATGGAGTTTCGAGCCGTCCCAAACAGGGTCAACCAGCCGCCATTGCGGGAAAAATTTGGTGAGAACAAAATTGCCCTGTGAGTAGTTACCTCTCGCTTTTCTTTTGTGCCGGAGTTTGCTAAATTTACTCCATCCTTGAGTGAGAATATTTTCTCTCCCTCGCTCATTTTCAATCATCGAGAAAGGTCCATGGCTCTGAGCACACCAAGCACCTTGAATCTGCGGCAATCGCCGCCGATCAGCGCCAAGGAGTTCGCTGAACTGCGCCAGTATATCTACGATCTTGCTGGTATCGACATCCCGGAGCGGCGCAAATATCTCCTTGAAAATCGTCTTGGCCCGCGACTCTCGGAGCTGGGCTTACGCAGTTACGGTGAATACACGATGCTCCTGCGGCGTGGTCCGAATAAGGACGAGGAGCTGAAATTCTTTTTTTCCAAGATCACCACCAATGAGACCAGCTTTTATCGGGATCTCAAGCAATTGGATGTCTTTGAAAAGCATGTGCTCAAGGAAGTGCTGGAGGAGCGCGGCAAGACGGATGACAAGGCCCTGCACATTTGGTCCGCCGGTTGTTCCTCCGGAGAAGAGCCCTACACCCTGGGCATCATGCTGCACGAGGCCTTGCGCATGTCCATTATCGGGTGGAAGATACGGATCACGGCCAATGACCTTTCCCCGGACATGGTTGCCAGGGCCAGAGACGGCTTGTACGGCGAGCACGCCTTGCGGACCACGCCCAAGGACATCGTCGACCGGTATTTTTCCAAGGAGCCCAGCGGTTATAGAATCCATCCCAAGGTAAAAAAACTCGTCTCTCTGGGGCTGATCAATCTGAACGACAAGCTGGCCGTGAAGCGCGTGCCGCGGTCGAACATCATTTTTTGTCGCAACGTGATCATCTATTTCGACGACGACATGAAACAGAAAGTCATCGCTGGTTTTTACGACAATTTGTTGCCAGGGGGATACCTTGTGCTTGGTCACTCCGAAACCATTCACAAGCATTCTCGTGCCTTCAAGCCCCTGATCAAGCCCGGGGGAATCGTGTACAGAAAGGAAGCGTGATGCGATTCGCTCGGATTTCTTACCGCAACGGAGGTTGGCTGTGATCAGAGTCTGCACGGAATATCTCCTTCCCGGCATGATATTGGCGAAAAAGATTCCGGGGGTGGACGGTGGCACCCTTTTAGAGTCCGGTACCCTGCTTGGCGAAGAGCAGATCGCCTTGCTTAATAAAATCGGTCTTTCCGCGGCGAATGTGCGTTTGCCCGTGGACATGGACTTCGAAACCGAGGTTATGCGGCAGGCGGAGCGTCATGTTCGCAATTTTTTCATCTATGTCGATCCGGATCATGAAGCCCTGAAAAGCCTTTTTTCCATCGCCGTGAAACGTACGGCCGCTGCCGTGGCGGGCGGTTGGGAGATGCCGTGTGAAAGTGCGTTGCGGGCCAAGAACGTGGAGCACCTTTCCGACGAGTTCATCAAGGACGTGGGCAACGCCGCGCAAATTGTTCGCCATGAGGTCGGTTTGGCCTCGTTTCCAGATATCTATTTCAAGATTCGGGAGGTCCTGGACAATCCCAAGAGTTCGGCCCGGGACATCGCCGACGTGGTGAATACGGACGTGGGGTTTTCAGCCAAGCTGCTCAAGCTGGTGAACAGTCCGTTTTTCGGCTTTACCGCTACGATTGATTCCGTTTCCAGAGCGGTCTCCCTTGTCGGTGCGCAGGAAATTTCCACTTTGGCTTTGGGCATTTCGACCATCAACTATTTCAAAAACATCCCTTTGGAGTTGATGGACATGCGTACGTTTTGGCGGCACTCTCTGCGCTGCGCCGTGTTCGCCAAATTGATCTCCGCAAAGCTGAAGCTGTCCTCGGAGCGCCATTTTACCGCCGGGTTGTTGCACGACGTCGGTCGGTTGATCATTTACAAAAACATGGCCTATGCATCAGTTGAAGCGCTACTTCTGGCTCGGAGCGACATGGTTCCCTTGGTGGAGGCCGAATCCACGGTTTTGGGCTATAACCATGCCGAAGTGGGGGCGGTGTTGCTGGCGGAGTGGGGGTTTCCAAACGCCCTGAAGGACCTCATCGGTCACCATCATGCCCCGGAAGAAGCCGCTTCCAGAAAAGAGGCCGCCATCATCCAGCTCGCGGACATCATGGCCAATGTCGCGGAAATATCCACCGGCGGCTTGTATGCGTTGCCCGGAATGACCAGGGAGGACTGGAACCTTCTGGAACTGGACGCTCACTTTTTGTCCCAGTTGATGAACATGCACGACGCTCACTTCGAGGAAATCACGGCAGCGCTGCTGTAGTCAGCCGGTGGTTCTCTCTTTCGCGCTCATGGCACCACGCTACGATGTCGGCATCATCAATCCGTTCTTGGACGCGGTTGTCGGCGTCCTGGGCATGATGGCCTCGGTGGAGGTCACGCCCGGCAAGCCGTACATCAATCGCAAGCGGTCCGCCGTGGGCGACGTCACCGGGACCATCGGCATTTCCGGGACCGCCGAGGGGGTGATGTCGTTGACCCTGGACGAGGCAGTGATCCTGAAAGTCGTCAACAACATGCTCGCCGAGAACTACACGGAGATCAATGATGAAATCGCGGATGCCGTGGGCGAGTTGACGAACATGATCGCCGGTCAGGCCCGCCAGGATCTGGTCAAGCAGGGCATGACCCTCAAAGCCTCCACCCCCACGGTGATCATCGGCAAGGGGCACAATATCAGCCACATCACCTCGTCCCCGATTCTGTCCATTCCGTTCACCACCAGCGAAGGCTCGTTGGTGGTGGAAGTTTCCTTTGACTCCACGGAGCCGGAAGACTCCTGAACTCTTCATGCCGACTCGCCTGTCCGAAGCCATCGGGCACGCCCGTACCCAACCGCCGTGCTGACCATCAAATGTTCCGGCTGCAAAGCCAAGCTATGGAAGTACAAAAAAATCGGGCCGGGAAAAGTGCTGCGTTGCCATAAGACCCGGATCAGCAAGCGGTTCGAGGTTCAAGAGCGGGACCAGAAGTTGATCTGCCCGTGCGGCCGGGAGGTTGCCGTGGACATGGGCCGTTTTTACAAGATGCATCCGGACGCGTTTACTCACACCGGCACAAAAGATACGGCCTAAAGACATGTCCAGGCATTCGCCTTTCCATATGCTGGCACGCTTTTTTATACGCAATCCGGCTACCCGCGCCTTTTACGCCGAGTTCGTCGCCAGACCCGACTACTCAATTTGGAAGTTGCTGCATGGGTATGTTTACGGACGATGGCCCCAACTGTATATCGCCCTGGGTACCGGACGGCATCCGTTGGCTCGGATGCTCAAGTCGCTGAGCTCACTGTTTCGAACCTCCACGCCGTCGAGTGGCGAGCCCGGGCTTTCCAGTCCTGGGCAAAGAGCTTTTGCCGACACCTATCACGGTAAAGTGCTCCATCTGGACCATGCTCGCAAGCTGGTGGCAGTGAACCGGAGCATCGACCTCGGTGACCTGGAACACGTCATCCCCTATGCTGCGGCTCGGGAAATCGTCCTGCGGCATCCGGACCATATCCTGGCCCTGAACTGCCCGTGCCGGGCCTCCAGGCCCAATCCCTGCGGCCCGGTGGACGTCTGCCTGATCGTGGGGGAACCCTTCGCCGGATTCATCGCTGAGCATCATCCGGACAAAAGCCGCTGGATTACCCAGGAGGAGGCCCAGGAGATCCTCAAGGCGGAACACAACCGCGGCCATGTTCACCATGCCTTTTTCAAGGACGTGATGCTCGGCCGGTTCTACGCCATCTGCAACTGTTGCTCCTGCTGTTGCGGGGCCATGCAGGCCCATCGGAGCGGGACGCCCATGCTGGCCTCGTCCGGGTACGTTTGCGTCATGGATCGAGAGAGCTGCATTGATTGCGGGTTGTGCGCCAAGTATTGCCAGTTCCAAGCCATCCAGCGACGGGGCGACGGATGGGAAGTGGACGGTGTCGCCTGCATGGGCTGCGGGGTTTGCGTTCCCAAGTGTCCGCAAGCCGCTCTGAGCCTGGTTCGCGCCTCGTATCGCGGCGAGCCATTAAATATTCAAGAAATCATGATCCGTCGCGGCCTCTCCTGAAGAGAGTCCAGGCGACGAAGAACCATCAAGCAAGGTGACCCATGCGATTTGTCGATGAAGCTGAAGTGACCGTACGTTCCGGGCACGGTGGACATGGGTGTGTGTCCTTTCGGCGGGAAAAATTTATTCCCAAGGGCGGCCCGGACGGCGGCAACGGTGGTCGGGGGGGAGACGTGCAGTTTCGGGCAGAACCCAAGTTGCTGTCATTGTATGATTTTCGGCTCAAACGCGTCTATGAGGCTCGCAATGGTCAGCCCGGCTCAGGCCGTGAACGAACCGGCGCGAACGCCGAGGACCTGATCGTGGATGTTCCTCTGGGCACCCAACTGTTCGAGGTGGACGAGGATGGAGAGCGCCGCCTGATCGTGGATCTCGCCGCTCCGGGCCAAACCATCGTTCTGGCCAAGGGCGGTCGGGGCGGCAAGGGCAACACCCACTTCAAGTCCGCCACCATGCGAACACCCCGATTCGCTCAGCCGGGGGAGGACGGTGAGGAGAAGCGGATCAGGTTGGAATTAAAGATCCTGGCCGACGTCGGGATCATCGGGCTGCCCAACGCCGGTAAGTCCACGTTGATTTCCGTCCTGTCCGCGGCCCGACCG
Organism: Desulfonatronum sp.; assembly: GCA_007127655.1. GTDB lineage: Bacteria > Desulfobacterota > Desulfovibrionia > Desulfovibrionales > Desulfonatronaceae > Desulfonatronum. The sequence continues at coordinate 5,539 of SKYX01000321.1, read as the reverse complement.
AAGATCGCCCCGTATCCGTTCACCACCCTGTCCCCAAATCTGGGCGTGGTACTGGGCGAGCACGGGGAGCGGCTCGTGCTGGCCGATATTCCCGGGCTGGTCAGCGGGGCGCATGAAGGGCGCGGGCTGGGACATAAATTCCTGAAGCACGTGGAACGGACTCGATTTCTGCTGCATGTCCTCAGCGTGGAGGAGATCCCTGGGCCAGAATCGTCCGGAAATGGCCAGGAGGGAGATCCCTGGGCCGGTTTTGCCCTCCTTGACGAGGAACTGGCCGGTTTCGATCCGGCCTTGAGCCAGAAGCGGCAACTGCTGGTGGTGAACAAGATCGACCTTTGGCCCGAGGATCGCTTGGCCTGGTTGCGGGAGCGCGCGGAACGGGATCGGCCCGGGCTGTTGCTGGTCTCCGCTCTGGAGGGAACGGGTCTGGAGGAACTGGAACGGCGGCTCTGGGCCCTGCTCAAGGAGTCGGCCGGAGAACATGCGCCAACGACAGAGGAGGAAGCCGATGATTGATGATCGCTTGCGGGCCCACCGCCTGTTTTTGACCGACCACCTGCGCAAGCAGACGGATTTTTCCAGGACCGCCCAAAACCTGGGGCTCACTCCGCCACCGGTACAGAAACCGGCCCCTCTCGAATCTCGCAAAGTCACGCTGTCCGTTCCTGACCAATGGCCGGAGTCAATGGGGCGTACGTCTCTGGTCGAGGCCATTTCCCAGAGGAAGAGTCGACGCAAATACTCCGGAGAGGAACTGACCCTGGTCGAACTGTCCTTCCTCCTTTGGTCCACGCAGGGAATCCGCAAGATGCTCGGCCATGGCACGGCCTTGCGCACAGTGCCCTCGGCCGGGGCCCGGCACAGCTTTGAAACGTATCTGTTCATTAATAAGGTTGAGGACTTGGCACCAGGGCTTTACCGCTATCTGCCCCTGGACCACGCACTGGTCCATGTCCGGGACGTGCCGGGCATGGAGTCTGCTCTGGCCCGAGCTGCCTATGGTCAGAAATTCGTGGGCCGCGCCGCGGTCACCTTTGTCTGGGCCTGCATTCCCGAACGCATGGAATGGCGCTACGGCCTGACCGCCCATCGGGTCATCCTTCTGGATGCGGGCCATGTCTGCCAGAACCTCTATCTGGCCTGCGAGGCCGTTGGTGCCGGGACATGCGCCGTGGCCGCCTACGACCAGGCGGAAATGGATCAGTTGTTGGGTGTGGATGGTGAGGACGAATTCGCGATCTACGTCTCCCCGGTGGGGAAGAAGGGGGTGGAGAGTGAAGAGTGAAGTGTGAAGAGTGTGACCTGGTCGAGTTCCCGATGTCAATGGGGGCTGCGCGGCGCAATGGTTGCGCGACGCATGAGGCGGTCCACCACTTCGGTCAACGGGAGTCCGACCACGTTGGTGTAGGAACCCTGAATGCGTTCCACCAGAAGGGCGGCCCGCTCTTGAATGCCGTAAGCCCCGGCCTTGTCCAAGGGCTCTCCCGTGGCCACGTAGGCGGCGAGAACCTCCGTCCCGAAGTTTTGCATCCACACGGTGGTTCGCACGGCGAAATGCTGTTCATCGTCGTTTTTTGGATCCAGCAGACAGCAGCCCGTAATCACCACATGCTTCCGCCCGGCCAGCCGTTCCAGCATGGCCAGAGCCTCCCGAGAATTCGCCGGCTTGCCCAGCACGTCCCCCTCCAACACCACGATGGTGTCCGCGGCCAGCACCACGGCCTTCGGCTGAAGCGTCGCCACTTCCCGCGCCTTGGCCTTGGCCGCTCGCAGAGCAAAGGCCTCGGGGTCGGTTCCGGGAGTGAAGGCCGGTTCGGGAGCCAAGGCCGGGTGGATGGAAAAAACCAGCCCCAGACTGGCGAGAAGTTCCTTGCGCCGTGGTGAGCCGGACGCCAGGACCAGGGGAGTCAGGGTGCGGAACATGGCCTTGAGATCCAAATTGTGAAGAAAGGGGTCATTGGGGGGGCGCCAGCAGGGCGTGGCGCAGTGTTTCATCCAGGGTGGGGTGGGCGAAGATCAGGTTTTCGGCCTGGGATCGGCTCCAGCCTTGACCGACCATGATCGTGGCCGTCGTGACCAAATGCAGGACGCCGTGGCCCACGGCGCTGATGCCGGTCACGGTGTCGTCGCGCCAGAGAACCTTGACCAGCCCGTGGGGCGCCGCCGCGGCCTGAGCCGCGGGGTTGGCGGCCAGTTGGGCCTTGGATTCGGCGCAGGGCAAGCCTTTGGCCCGTGTCTCCTCCAGGGTGGGGCCGACCCGGAAAGCCTCCGGATCTCCGTAGATGCAGAACGGGATGGGGCCCGGCGCGTAGGGGCCGGATACTGTCCCCGCGGCGTGCCGGGCCGCGAACCGGCCCTGGTCTTCGGCGGCATGAGCCAGCATGGTTCTGCCGTTGCAGTCGCCTACGGCAAAGATATGCTTGCTGAGCTGCAGATTCTCGTCCACTTCCAAAGTGTTTTTCTTCCTGGCCGGGAGCATCGCTTCCAGCCCCGGAAAGTGGGTGTTGGACTTTCTGCCCACGGCCACCAGCACCTTGGATACCGAAAATTCCTCTTCCGCATCGAGACGGACGCGGACTCCTTCCGCCGTCCGCCCCAGCGCGGAGACGGTCGCGCCTGCCCGGACGGTCACGCCCTGGCGCTTGAGCATGGAGGCCAGTTGGACGCAGATTTCCGAATCTTCGGTGGGGGCAATGCGCTCGGCGGCTTCGATCAGCGTCACGGACGAGCCCATGCGTTGGAAAAATTGGGCCATTTCCAGCCCGATGGCCCCGGCCCCGATCACGGCCAGGGACTCCGGGACGGTCGAGAGGTCCAGGGCATGGTCCGAGGTGAGCACGGCCTCGCCGTCCGGAGTCAGAAGTTCCGGCCAGGCTGGAGCCGAGCCCAGGGCCAGGATCAGGTGCTGAAAGTCGATCCGGATTTGCGTATCGTCCGCCGTTCGCACCAAGACCTGGGTCGGCCCGCTCAGTTCCGCTTCTCCGGAAATCAACCGTATTCCCGCTGTTTCCAGCGTTTTGGTCATGGCCTGGCGCGTGGCCGCGAGCAGGGACGTCTTGCGCTTTTGCAAGGCGGCCATGTCCACGGTGAAGCTCCCCTGGCCCAGGCGCAGACGGGACTGGGCCGCCATGGCGGGAATGGGAGCCGTGGCCCCGAGAAAGAGCTTGGTGGGAATGCAGCCCCAGTTCAGGCAGGTTCCGCCAAGCAGGTTCCGTTCCACCAGCGCGGTGGACTTGCCCAACCTTGCGGCTTCCAAGGCTGCGGCATAGCCCGCCGGGCCCGCGCCGATCACCAGGATGTCATACCCTTCCGTCATGTGGATCACTCCCCTGCTCCAGGCCGAATCAGATCCGGAAAAAATCCCGATACCAGTCCACGAAGCGCTGAATGCCCACCCGCACCGGAGTGTTCGGGCGGTAATCCAGGTCGTGCTCCAGGTCCGCGGTATCGGCCCAGGTGGCTGGGACGTCGCCGGGCTGGAGGGGCAGAAAGTTCTTTTGGGCCCTCTTGCCAAGGGCTTCTTCCAGGGCTTCGATGAATTGGATCAGTTCCACCTGCTGGGAGTTGCCAATGTTGTAGACCTTCCAGGGGGCCGGGGATGAGGACGGATCGGGCGCTGACCCGTCCCAATCTGGATTGCCCTGAGGCGCACGGTGGATCACTCGCAGCACGCCCTCGACGATGTCGTCCACGTAGGTGAAGTCGCGCTGCATTTTGCCGTGGTTGAAGACGTCGATGGGCCGACCTTCGAGAATGGCCTTGGTGAACAGGAACAGGGCCATGTCCGGACGGCCCCAGGGGCCGTATACGGTGAAGAAGCGCAGGCCTGTGGTGGGCAGGCCGTAGAGATAGCTGTAGGTGTGGGCCATCAGTTCGTTGGACTTCTTGCTGGCCGCGTAGAGGCTGATGGGGTGGTCCACGTTGTGGCGGGTGGAAAAGGGCATGGTCTGGTTCAGCCCGTAGACCGAGGAGCTGGAGGCAAAGGCGAAGTGCTCCACGGGGTGATGGCGGCAGGCTTCCAGCAGGTTCAGAAACGCCACGAAGTTGCTTTGCATGTAGGCGTGGGGATTGGTCAGGCTGTAGCGCACCCCGGCCTGGGCTGCGTAGTGCATCACCCGGTCGAACTTCTCTTGAGCAAACAGGTTCATCAACCCCGCTCCGTCCTCCAGGTCCATACGCACGAAGCGGTAGCCGGGGTGGACCGTGCTCTGGATCGTCCGGTTCAGGGCAATGTCGGGCTCCGCGATCCCCGAGTGGGCCAGACGGCCGTATTTGACCCGGACGTCGTAATAATCGTTGATATTGTCCAGGCCCACCACCTCATGACCCTGCTCCAGCAGGCGCAGGACGGTATGGAAGCCGATGAACCCGGCGGCGCCGGTGATCAGAATTTTCATGAACAAGCTCCGGAAGATCGTTGAGAAGGCGCGAAAAGGTTTCTGCGAACCTATCCGCTCTCGGGTTCGCTGTCATCCCCCGAGGAAAGGGGATGGCCGGGGACTTGCCATGGGGCCAAGGGATGGGTATTTGCCCTGCGCATTATGAGTAAAGATTTGATCATCGTTGAGTCGCCGGCCAAGGTCAAAACCATCAAGAAGTTTCTTGGACCGGATTATGAGGTCAGCGCCTCGGTGGGTCACGTTCGCGACCTGCCGAAGAAGGTGCTGGGAGTGGATGAAACGGGCGATTTTGCCCCGGAATATGAGGTGATCCCCGGCAAGCAGAAGGTCGTGGCGCAGCTCAAGAAACTGGCGGCCCAGGCGGACCAGATTTATCTCGCACCGGACCCGGACCGGGAAGGCGAGGCCATTGCCTGGCACGTAGCCGAGCTGATCAAGGACGCCAATCCGCGGATCAAGCGGATCCAGTTCAATGAGATCACGGCCAGGGCTGTGCGTGAGGCCCTGGAGCACCCCAGGACCTTGAATCTGGATCTGTTCAACGCCCAGCAGGCCAGGCGAGTGCTGGACCGGTTGGTGGGCTACAAGCTTTCGCCGTTGCTTTGGCAGAAGGTCAAGCGCGGCATTTCCGCGGGCCGGGTCCAGTCCGTGGCCCTGCGACTGATCGTGGACCGGGAGCGGGAGCGACAGGTTTTCGAGCCCAAGGAATATTGGGTCTTCAAGGTCAAACTGGCGGACCAGGAGGCCGCTGTGGTCGAGGCCGATCTGTGGAAGGTGAGCGGCAAAAAGCCGGACATCGGCTCCGCGGACCAGGCCGGGGAGCTGGAGGCCGCGGTGTCCCGGGCGCCCTTCGTGGTGGAGTCCGTGGATGAAAAGGAACGGCAGCGCCAGTCCGGCCCGCCCTTCATCACCTCCACCCTGCAACAGGAAGCCAGCCGTCGCTTTTCCTATCCGGCCAAACGGACCATGTCCCTGGCTCAGCGCCTGTACGAGGGCGTGGAGTTGGGGGACCGGGGTATCCAGGCCCTGATCACCTATATGCGGACCGACTCGGTGCGCACCTCGCCGGATGCGATCAAGGACGTGCGCAAGCTGATCCTGGAATCCTACGGGCCGGACTATTGCCCGGAAAAGGAACG
>SKYX01000047.1 GCA_007127655.1 Desulfonatronum sp. | reverse complement strand
CTGCCGTTGATCAAGCTGTTCATCTTCCTCTTCATTCTTGGTATCTCCATCATCTATTTCTGGCGCAAAGGAGTGTTCTCATGGCCGCGGCGGATTTCTCTTTGAGACCAGCCGATCTGGAGCAGGATCAGGCTCCGATCCGGATCGACCCCCTGGAAAAGATTTTCGACATCTGTCGGTCCATGTCACTCTGGCCGATGACCTTTGGGCTGGCCTGTTGTGCCATCGAAATGATGGCCGTGGGCATGGCCCGGTTCGACATCGCCCGCTACGGCGCGGAAGTGTTCCGACCCTCTCCGAGGCAGTCCGACCTGATGATCGTGGCCGGGACGGTGACCAAAAAGATGGCCCCCGCCGTGGTCCGATTGTACGAGCAAATGCCCGGACCAAAATGGGTTATCGCCTTTGGAAACTGCGCTATTTCCGGTGGTCCGTTCAATTTCAAGGATCAGTACAACGTCGTTCCCGGTGTGGACCACATCATACCGGTGGATGTCTATGTCCCTGGTTGTCCACCACGGCCTGAAGCCCTGCTGGAAGGCCTTTTCAAGCTTCAGGAAAAAATTAGCGGTCGGCGCTGGTGGCCTGAAGCCAAGGGTGTTGAAAGAGTCGAGGAGGTTTCCAGATGACCCCCCGCACCCTCAACGCACTGTTCGAGGACATGCAATTGCACCGGCTGGAGCGTTGCTGCCTTGAAAATACGGGATTGATGTTTTCGTGCTATCTGTCGTCGGAGGATCTGCGGGCAGCGGCCAAGGTTCTTCTGGAGCAAGAATTTCATCTCGAGGACATTTCCATGCTGGAGGTGCTCGAAGGATGCCTGGTGGTTTATCATTTTGACCATTTCGAGCAACCTGGAAGGATAGCCCTGAGGGTCATTGTCGACTACGAAACTGCTGCTATCCCGACAATTTCGGATATCTACCCAGGTGCTTCGTGGCATGAGCGGGAGTGCCGTGATTTTTTTGGAGTTGTTTTCACCGGCCATGAGAACATGTCGCCGCTTTTGCTATCCGAGGAAGACGCTGCCCTCCACCCTTTGCAAAAGGAAGTGCGGTGTTTGCAATCACTTGTTGAAATCGCGCAACCCGGGGAAGTGCTCTCGCAATGCAAGAATTTCAGTTTGTTTGCTTCATTTTCGACGATCGCTGAAGTTGAAGAAATCGTTCCTGATCAATCCCAGGCCCATGCAATGGCGAACAAAAAATCCAGGGGAGAGCAATGAACGGTTTTATGGATCCGGGAAGTCGTCGTTTAGACGGTGACTTCTATACAAGGCGTTTCGAGCAGGGCGGAGCCGAAGGCACCATGATCCTGAACATGGGGCCGCAGCACCCTGCGACCCACGGTGTGCTGCGGATTATTTTCGAACTGGATGGGGAGTATATCGTCCGCGCCGAACCCGTGCTGGGATATTTGCACCGAATGCATGAAAAAATGGGCCAGTCGCAGACTTGGTATCAGTTTATGCCCAATATGGGGCGGGTGGACTATTTGCACGCACTGGCCTGGAACTGGGCCTGGGCCGGGGCCGTGGAAAGTCTGGCCTGGATCGAGGTCCCCCGCCGGGCCGAGTTCATCCGGGTGATCACCTGCGAGTTGAACCGGATCAGCTCCCACTTGTTGTGGTGGGGAGCCTTTTTGCTGGATCTGGGGGCCTTTACTCCGATCATGTATGCGTTTGATGATCGTGAGCGGATTTTGGATATTTTGCAGCGTCCCACCGGTTCCCGACTGACGTACAGTTTTTTTCGGTTTGGCGGTGTGGCCGCGGATCTCGATGACATAACGTGCGACATGATTCGCGAATTTATTCCTCACCTGCGTTCCCGTTTGCCCATGTACCGAGACCTGGCAACGGACAACATGATCTTGCGGCATCGCCTGGAGGGAGTCGGCCATATTTCCAAAACAATGTGTCGACGATACGGAGCCACCGGACCCATTTTGCGCGGGGCGGGCGTGTCCTATGACGTCCGCCGGGCCGAACCGTATTCGGTCTATCCGGAACTGGATTTCAGTATTCCCACGGACGACAAGTGTGACGCCATGGCTCGGTACAACGTGCGCATGGCGGAAATAGAGCAAAGCCTGGAGATCATCGAACAGGCCCTGGAAATGCTGCCCGAAGGTGATTTTTTGGCAAAGAACGCTCCCAAACCGAGGTGGAAGGCGCCGAAGGGGGAAGTGTATTTTGCAGTGGAGGGTGCACGCGGCAAAATCGGTGTCTATGTCGTCAGTCACGGAGGTCCCAACCCGTATCGGGTCAAACTACGGGCTCCGGGTTTTTCCAATCTGAGCCTCTTCGCCGAAGTGACCAGGGGCACCTTGCTGGCCGACGCCGTGGCCATTCTGGGCAGTCTGGATATGGTCATTCCGGAAATCGACAGGTGATCTCATGACTCCTCCCTTCGGCATTCCCTCTGAATTGTTCGGCATTCTCCTGGCTCTGGGCCTCCTGGCCGGGTTCGTGGGCCTCAACGGCCTGGTCCTGGTCTACCTGGAACGCAAAGTCGCCGGTCATATCCAGCGCCGTCCCGGCCCCTTTGAGGTCGGCCCCCACGGCCTGCTCCAGCCCCTGGCCGACGCCCTGAAGCTGGTGGGCAAGCAATTGATCACCCCGCGGGGCGCGGACAAATGGCTGTTCTGGACCGCGCCGATCAT
>SKYX01000332.1 GCA_007127655.1 Desulfonatronum sp. | reverse complement strand
GACCCAGGACCGGCTGGCCGTCCGCCTGGACACCAGCAAGCAGCATCTGGGCGAGGTCGAGCGGGGGCGCTGCAACCCTTCCCTGGATTTGCTGGCCAAGGCCTGTCGGGTTCTGGATGTCGACCCGGCCAATCTGTTCGTGGTCCACGATATGCAGGCCTGCCTCCCGGACGGGGAGGGAGCGTTGGGAGGTCAGGCCAGTCGTCTGGTTGCGGCCAGTGCCACCTGGTCCATTGACCTTGCCGACGGCAGGGAGGTCTGGTCCCGGACCATGTATCGCCTGCTGCGGGTTGTTCCGAGCCGCAAGCCGTCCCTGAAGCTTTTCCTGAAGCGGCTACACGAGCAGTATGCGCCGGTCTTTACCGCCTTTCACCAGAAACTGCTCCAGGGAGACCTGCCCCGCCCCATGACCTGCGTCTTGACGCGCAAGGACGGCAGGCACAGGACGCTGCATGTCCATGCGGACCTCCTGCCGGGCAGCGGGCCGGAGGATATGGGCCGCGCCTGCGCGGTGTTCCTGGATGTGACCGAAGGCATGGCCTGTCACCGGCACATCCTGGAGCGGCAGGAATCGCTGCAGGAGATTATCGCGGAAAAAGCCCGTGCCCTGACTCTGGCCATGGACCAGGCCCGGAAGGAGCTGGAGCTGCGCACCGCGGCCGAAGCCGTCATGCGCTACAGTGAAGCAACGCACCGAGCGGTGGCCGAGGACACCCCGGTGATGATCTGCCGCTACTCCCCGGACTTTGTCCGGGATTACGTCAACAAGGCCTATTGCGACTATTTCGGCGTATCTCCGGATTCCTTGCGGGGGACGTCGATGCTGGAGCCGATCCAGGAAGCGGACCGGGCCACATTTATTGCGGGCATCACCCGGCTCACGCCCGCGTCCCCCGTTGTGGTCAACGAATACCAGGTCGTGTCCCCCGGCGGGAAAATCCGCTGGCAGCGCTGGACCGACCGGGCCCTGTTCAATGCTCATGGCACCATCAAGGCCTACCAGGGCGTGAGGGAAGACATTACCGAGCGCCGGCGGGCCGAGGAGGCGCTGCGGGAGAGCCTGGCGCGGTACAATGAGTTGGCCGCGACGGTTCCGGCGGGGGTCTATGTTTTCTGGATCAGGGCGGACGGGGCCTTTGAATTTGAGTACGTCAACCAGCGATGGTGCGAGATCCACCAGCTCCGACGCGAGGATGTCCTGGCGGATGCCATGGTGGTGCACGACCTGGTGCACCCTGAAGAGCGGGTGGAATTCGACGCCCTGAATCACGAGGCGTTTCGGGAACGGAAAACCTTTCTCTGGGAAGGGCGGTGCGTCATCGGCGGCGGGCTGCGCTGGCTGCGGGTCGAGTCCAAACCCACGGTCTACGCCAATGGCGACATCCGCTGGTCCGGCGTGACCCTGGACGTCACGGACCAGCGACGGACGGAAGAAGCGCTGCGTGCAAGTCAGGCAAGACTCAAGGCCCTGCATGGACTGGATGCCGCCACGCCGTGATGTGCGACTGACACTGGACAGAGGCCGCTGGGTGAGCTTATCCGGCAACACCCCGCGACCGCCCCCTCAGGCCTCCCTCAAATCCGGGGACGTGGCTCCATCTGCATTCACCATCAATCAACCGGACACCCACATGCCCTTTCTCGGCGCACACATGCCCGCCGCGGGCGGACTCCACCTGGTCTTCGAGCGCATCGCCCAGGTTGGAGGCCACGCCGTGCAATTATTCACCCGCAATCAGCGGCAATGGGCCGCGCCGGACATCACGGACGCGGAAGCCGACGCCTTTGCCGCGGCCTGGAAGGCCTGGGGCCAGCCCCACGTCTTTTCCCACGGGGCCTACCTGATCAACCCGGCTTCTCCGGACGACGTCCTGTGGCGCAGATCCCGGGATGCCCTGGGCCGGGAACTGCTGCGCTGCGCCCGGCTGAACATCCGCTGGGTGGTCCTGCATCCCGGCGCGCACAAGGGCCGGGGCGCGACCACCGGCATTGCCCGGGCCGCAGGCTGCCTGGACGCGGCCTTTGAGCAGGCCGGAACAGTGGCGGAAAGCGTCGGCGTGCTTCTGGAAAACACGGCAGGCTCCGGCACGGCCCTGGGCGCGGACCCCGAGGAACTGGGCATGATCATTGCCGCGTCCAAGTTCCCGGACCGCCTGGGCGTCTGCTGGGACAGCTGCCACGGCTTTGCCGCGGGCCATGATCCCCGGGACCAAGCCGAATGGAACCGGGTCATCTCCCGCCTGGACCAAGCCGTGGGCCTGGACCGGCTGCATTTGATCCATCTCAACGACAGCAAAACCGCCCTGGGCAGCCGTGTGGACCGCCATGAACACATCGACCAAGGCCAAATCGGCCTGCCCGGCTTCGCCACCATCCTCAACGATCCTCGCTTGGCTCACCTGCCCATGGTTTTGGAAACGCCCAAGGAAAAAGACCTGAAAGAGGACATCCGTAACCTGAACGTGCTGCGCGGTTTGCTAAATGGGGCTCCCCCTGTCGCGTGAAGCAGAGGTTTCAACGGCGCTCCCGTCTCTGGCTGGCTCCTCATCCGCCTCCACTTCCATCCCCTCGATAATCCCCAAGGGCCGAATCACCTCCTCGATGATCCGGTCCACGGTTCGGGCGTGATCAAACGGGTCCGCGGCGGCGTGGATGTCCACGAGTCTGG
>SKYX01000427.1 GCA_007127655.1 Desulfonatronum sp. | reverse complement strand
TCCCAGTCGTAGGCGTTCAACTCCTCGGGCTTCCAGCCGGCCCGATACAGATGCACTTCGACGTTGCGGCGCCCCTTGAAGCTCTTGATGGCCATGGTCATCACGTGGGCCCGGGGGACCGCCGGTTCTTTTTCAGGACAGAGAATGTTCAGTTCCATGTGGTTCCTCTCTTGACGCGTGTGCGGTAAGGTTATTTCCGGGCAAGGTGACAGTCCTGGTGGAAAGCTCTAGACTGCAACCGTCCGTTCGGTTCACGAAGTCAACTCGCTGATGGGTTGATAATGATCGTGAATCCAACCTTTTTCTTATCATCCGACGCTACGTACCGCAATGACGACCTCTTCCGGCCTTTCGCCCACAACTCCGTTTGAACTGGTCAGCCCATACAAGCCCCAAGGCGACCAGCCCCAGGCCATCGATGCCCTGGTGGCCGGGGTTCAGTCCGGTGAGGCGCATCAGGTTCTGCTGGGCGTGACCGGGTCGGGCAAGACCTTCACCATGGCCCAGGTCGTTGCCCGGCTGGGGCGTCCAGCCCTGGTCATGGCCCCGAACAAGACCCTGGCCGCACAGCTCTTCAATGAGTTCAAGGAGCTGTTCCCCAATAACGCCGTTGAGTATTTCGTCAGTTATTACGATTACTACCAGCCAGAAGCCTACCTGCCGCACAGCGACACCTACATTGAGAAAGACTCCTCCATCAACGAGGAGATCGACAAGCTGCGCCATGCCGCCACCCATGCCCTGCTCACCCGCCGGGACGTGCTTATCGTGGCCTCGGTGTCCTGCATCTACGGCCTGGGATCGCCGGAATACTACGCCAAGATGGTCATTCCCATCGAGGCCGGGCAACGGCTCTCCATGGACGACCTGCTGGGCCGTCTGGTGGAGGTGCTCTACGAGCGCAACGACATCGACTTCCACCGGGGCACCTTTCGGGTCCGGGGCGACAGCCTGGACATTATCCCGGCCTACAGCCACGAGCGGGCCCTGCGGTTGGAGTTTTTCGGCGACGAGCTGGAGAGCATCCACGAGATCGACCCCCTGACAGGGGAAACCCATTGCCAAATCCAGAAGACGGTAATCTTTCCGGCCAGCCACTATGTCTCGGACAAGGAGAACCTGCTGCGAGCCATGGCGGATATCCGGGACGAACTCGGGGAGCGGCTGCGCCTGCTCAAGGCCGAGAACAGGCTGGTGGAGGCCCAGCGGCTGGAGCAGCGGACCATGCTGGACCTGGAGATGATTGAGGAACTGGGTTACTGCACGGGGATCGAGAACTACTCCCGGCATCTGGACGGCCGCCGGGCCGGACAGCCTCCGGCCTGTCTGCTGGACTACTTTCCATCGGATTTTCTGCTGTTCCTGGACGAATCGCACATCACCGTGCCCCAGGTCGGCGGCATGTACCACGGCGACCAGTCCCGCAAGAAAACCCTGGTGGACTTCGGCTTTCGTCTTCCTTCGGCCCTGGACAACCGGCCGCTGAGCATCCAGGAATTCTGGGACCGGGTGGGGCAGGTGGTTTACGTCTCGGCCACCCCAGGACCTTATGAACTGGAGCAGAGCAACGGCACGGTGGTGGAGCAGATCATCCGGCCCACCGGCCTGGTGGACCCGGAGGTGGAGGTCCGTCCGGTGCGGGGACAGATGGACGACCTGCTGGCCGAGTGCAAGCTACGCGAGCAGCGGGGGGAACGGGTACTGGTGACCACTCTGACCAAGCGGATGGCCGAGGACCTGACCGAGTACCTGCAAAACATGGGCATGAGCGCCCGGTACATGCATTCGGACATCGACACCCTGGAACGGGTGGCCATTATCCAGGCTTTGCGCAAGGGCGAATTCACCGTGCTGGTGGGAATCAACCTGCTCCGGGAGGGGCTGGACCTGCCCGAAGTCTCCCTGGTGGCCATCCTGGACGCGGACAAGGAAGGGTTTCTGCGCTCGTTTCGCTCCTTGATCCAGACCTTTGGCCGGGCTGCCCGCAACATCCAGGGCCGGGTGATTCTCTACGCGGACAAAAAGACGCGCTCCATGGCCGAAGCCATGGAGGAAACCGCCCGCCGCCGTCAGGTCCAGCAGGAGTTCAACGCGGCCCACAACATCGTTCCAACCACGATCATCAAGGGCATGGACAACATCCTCGGTCATATCTACGCCGAGGCCAGGGACAAGGACCAATCCGCCACCTTGCGCGAAGCCGGGGGCAAATACGGAACCGCAAACCTCTCCCCCAAGGACATGGCCCGCCGGATCAAAAGTCTGGAACGGGAAATGCGCGCCGCGGCCAAGGAACTGGAATTCGAGCGTGCCGCGGCCTTGCGGGACGAAGTGGCGTTGCTGCGGCGCAAGATGCTGGATGGAGATGGAGATGGAGATGGAGGGAGGTGATGTGCAAGTGCAGGGAGGGCGAGGATGGATGAGAGCCGTCCATTATCGAATTTCAGCCATGCTTCTGGGGGAGTGTCGTTCAGTCGGCAGGAGATGAACGGCGCCTTTGGGGAGGTGGGCGATCAGCTCAAGCTGTCCCCCAAGGGCTTCGACGATGCGCCGGAGCGTGCTGATCCCGATTTCCTCCCGGGCTTCAGCTTCAGGAGTACATTGATTGTCCGTAAGCGCCGAGCAGAGTTCTTTTTGCGTCAAGCCGGTCTGCCTTCTCATCTCGGCCAT
>SKYX01000351.1 GCA_007127655.1 Desulfonatronum sp. | reverse complement strand
GTCCGTGACGATGAGCTGGAATGGTTCCCGGAACAGCAGTTCCAGGGCGACATAGCCGTTTTCAGCCATGGCGCAGCTGTACCCCGAGCTTTCCAGGATATAGGCGTGCATGTTCAGGACGATGTTTGAATCGTCGACGATCAGGATTTTGGGTTTCATGATGGGCTCCCTGGACGCGGGAGGACTGCGCCCGGTTTTTTGTAGCACAGGAAGTCGCCGATCCGTTCCAGGGCGAACGACGCCGTGATCCGGCCCACGGATTCGGAATGTCCCAGAAAAACGTACCCTCCGGGCACCAGGGCGTCGTACAGGGAAGACAGAACCTGTTTGCGGGAATCGTCGCTAAAATAGATCAGGACGTTGCGGCAAAAAATGAAATCAAATACCCGCTTGCGGCGCATGCCCGGGCGGTCCATCAGGTTGAGCTGTTCAAACGCCACGGGTTCCTGGATGTCCGGTTTGACCTGCCAGCCGTCCGGGGTCCGTCGGAAGTATTTCTGCTTGTAGGGAATGGGCGTTTCCTTGATCGCCCGTTCGTCGTACAGGCCGATCCGGGCCTGGCGGAGCACCCTGCGATCGATGTCCGTGGCCAGGATATTGGTGTTCCAGCGGTCATAGTCGTCGATCATTTCCCGCAGGATGATGGCCAGGGTATACGGCTCCTCGCCGGTGGAACAGGCCGCGGACCAGACGTTCAGGCTGTAGTTCCCTTTCGTGCGCTTTGCCTGGAGATAGGACGGCAGGACGTCTTCGGCAAAACCACGCAGTTGGGGAAAGTCACGAAACAGATACGTTTCATTGACGGTCACTTCTTCGATCAGAAAGGCCAGTTCCGTTTCCCGGTCCGTGAACAGCAGTTCTTTGTAATAATTCTGAAAGGTGGCGCAGCACTGGGCCTGCATCCGTTGCTGCAACCGGCTCTTCAGAAAATAGTCCTTCTTGGCCTCGAAATAGATGCCCGTTTCCTTGTACAGCAGGGCGCGGATTCGCTCCAGATCGGCGTTGGAAATCAGTTCGGACATGAGCGCATCCTTAAATTCTCGCAAGCTGTTGCACGGCCTTGCGGTGATAAAACAGCACGTTCGGGGCGAAGCCCTCGACATCCATGGCGTTCAGGGCCGCGAGGGTCTCTTCGCCGGGGATGCGGGCCATGGCGTCCAGGATGTTGCATTGCACCCAGGCCTCCCGGTTCATGCGGGCCAGCAGCTCCGGCATGATTGTCCGATCGCCCAGTCGACCCAGGGCTTCGGCGGCCGCTCCGGCCACGTTGGCGTCGGGATCGTCCAGCAGGCTGATCAGCAGGGGCGTGGCGTTGATCGTCGTAATCTCGCCGATTTTGCCCAAAATGTCCGCGGAGAACTTTCTGATGTCCGGGGAAGACGAGGCGCAGCACCCCTTCAAGACGGGAATGGCGTCCTGGCCCAGGAATTTGAGGATCTCCGGGGCCAGGTTGCGCAGGACCACGTCTTCCGAGGCCAACAGGCCCGCAACCTGTTCCGCTGTTTCGCCGCCGCCGATGGCGGCCAGGGCGTCCGCCGCGGCCTCGCGCACGGCGATGATCGGGTCGGCCAGAGCCGCGATCAGGGCCGGGACGGCACGCCGGTCGCCGAGCAGGCCCAGGTCTTCGGCCGCGTAGCGCCGTTCGGTTTCGTCCTGGTCTTGCAATGCCGCGATGAGTTGGTCTTGTTGGTCCATGGCCGCCGCTTTGTAGGGTCAGAAGTGAGAAATCAGAAATCAGAGGTCGGAAGTCGGTTCATCCGCCCTTGACCAGCTTCACGATTTTTTCCGCCACGCTGTACGAGGGCAGGATGAATTCCGCGCCGCCCAGCCGGGCGGCTTCCGCTGGCATGCCGTAGACCACCGCGGTTTCCTCGGATTCGGCGATGGTCCGGCCGCCGGCCTGGCGAATGGCGGCCATGGCTTTGGCCCCGTCCGCGCCCATCCCGGTCATCAACACGCCGATCACATTGGGCCCCCCGTAGCACTCCAGGATTGAAAACATGGTCACGTCCACGGACGGCTTGTGCAGGGTGTCCATGGGATAATCGGAAAGGCGGATGAGGTAGCCGGGCTTGCCGGCCCCCCGGGGGGCCAGGGTCATGTGCTTGTCTCCGGGTGCCAGATAGCCCCGCCCGGACTCGATCACGTCCGCATGGTCCGCTTCCTTGATGGACAAAAGGCAGTTGTCGTTCAGGCGCTGGGCAAAGGAGGGGGTGAAGTGGCCGGGCATGTGTTGGATGATCACCACCGGCACGCCCAGGTCCTCCGGCAGATAGGGCAGGATGTCCATGATCGTCTTGGGGCCGCCCGTTGACAGGCCGATGACCACGATTTTCTCTCCCGGCCTTGATCCGGTCGGGCCGGATTTGCGTCCCACCGTGGTCGCGGTTCGCTGGGTTGGAGTCTGGGCCGCTTTCTTGCGGCGGCGGTCCAGGCCCAGCCTGGAACGGTTGGCCTTGGCCGCGGCTCGGATCGTGGCGATCAGGTCATCGCCCACCTGGCTGATGTTCCGGGAAATGGTTCCGCCAGGTTTGGCCACGAAATCCACTGCTCCCAGCTCCAGGGCTTCGTAGGTGGTCAGGGCTCCTTCCTGGGTCAGGGAACTGACCATGACCACGGGCCTGGGAGATTCCATCATGATGTACTGCAGGGCGGTCAACCCGTCCATCACCGGC
>SKYX01000100.1 GCA_007127655.1 Desulfonatronum sp. | reverse complement strand
CATCCGGTAGTCACGGTCAATTCGCTTTGCTCGGGCACCAGGCTCCAGTACCGAGCCGCGACCTGGGAAGACAAGCCCGGTGCACTGAGTTGCATCACACCGCCCATCCCGCAACAAGCGCTCTCATTCTCTACCAGCCTCGCTCCGAAGACGTTCTGCAGGAAGGCAGCGTCCGGATCCGGGGTTGGGGCGTGACAGGGACGGTGGTAGAATACATCCCCACTGCCTGCGGCGCGAAAGTCTTTTGGGTCAACCTGGCTGCTCAACGGTTGAACGGCCGTCTCCCAGGCCAGCCGCTCCCGGTCGTCCTGAAACAGGTCGTTCGCCTTCGTGTACCCACGCAGGGCCGTGGTGCAGGTGGCGCAGATGGTGAGCAACGTAGGCCGTCCCAGTTCCCGCCACAAGGCCACGTTTCGGGACTGCATTTCAGCGTTCAAACCGGATAATCCTGCCTGAGCCACCGTAAAACCGCAACATTGCCAATCCGGAAAGCCCTTCAATCGCTCACCCGCCGCACCCAGCATCCGCTCCGCGCTTTCCACCCACCACGGCTTGGCGAAACGCGCCATACACCCCGGAAAAAGTACTCCGCGCTCGGGCAAGGCCGCTTCGCCGGCAATCCGTTGAAAAACCCCGGACGTTCGCGCCCGAGCAGGAGGGCGCACCAGGGCCCGCGCTGCATCCAGCGATCCGGTGGCCAATCGGTCCGGAAGCACGCCAGCGCAACGGCCCAGAAACGGCCAGATATGGCGGGCTTGTTGAATCCAGATCCGCCAGACCCAGGCCCGCCATCCCGGATGACCTGCCTTCACCTCCCGCAGCAGTTCCGGCAGATTTCGGCCTTGGGGACAGCCTTCCGCGCACCGTCCGCACCCCAGGCACAGCCCCAGCAGTTTGCCGGCCGCGGCCGGATCATGGAGATTTGCCTCCTCCAATGCCTGGCGGATCAAAAAGGACTTGCCCCGAGGGCTCAGTTCCTCCCGTCCCGTGGCCGCGAACAACGGGCACGCATCCAGGCACTTGCCGCAAAGGATGCAGGGCCGCGTCGAAGCGCCCGAGTCCGTGGGGCATGGTGACGCACGATTGGTAGGGCGAATCTGTTCTCTCATCGAAATAGAAATCGTGATCGAAATCGGGAAGTTGCCAGAAATCGATTTCGATCACGGTCCAGAGCGTCGGCGACTCGGGAAATATTCTGCCTTGACGCAATATTGTGAAGGAGTGTGGTCAATGGAGAACTCAATACGCCTTGCCCGGGTTCATGATCCCCTTGGGATCAAAGGCGCGTTTGATCAGGGAGAACAGGCCGCGCTCCACCGGGCCAACCTGTCGATGCAGCCAGCTGCGCTTGGTCAGGCCCAAGCCGTGCTCTCCGGAAAGGACGCCGCCCAGGTGGAGCACCAGTTCCAGCACGGCCTCCCGGGCCCGGAGCGCATGCTCCCGCTGGTTCTCGTCCGAGGCGTCGTGCATGATGTTGACGTGAATGTTGCCGTCGCCCAGGTGACCAAAGGTCAGAATCGGCAAATCATGAATTCGACCGATTTCCCGGATGCCCAGGATGCCCTCCGCCACCTTGCCCCGGGGCAGGGAAACGTCTTCGCTGATCTTGTCCGGGGCAAGCCGGAAGGAGGCCGGGTTGATCAAGCGCCGCGCCTCCCAGAGCCGTTCCTCGGCTGCGGGGTCCCGCCCCTCTTCCACGAAGACCGGCCCGCACCCCTCCAGGGCTCTTCGGATCAAGGCCAGCTCTTCCCGCAACCCTTCCGGCCGTCCATCGCATTTGAGCAACAGGACGGCCTTGGTCCGATTATTCCAAGGAGAATCGGCAATTCGGGCCACGCAGTCCAGGACCTCTTCAGGCATCAATTCCATGGCCACGGGCAGAATCCCGGCCCGGAACACGGCCCGGGACGCAGCCAGCGCGTCGTCCAGGGACCGGTAACCGACCATCAATGAGGCTTGGGCCGGAGGCAAGGGCAACAGCTTGAGCGTCAGCCTGGTAAAAAAGGCCAGGGTTCCAGCGGAGCCCACCATCAGACGGGTCAGATCCAAGCCGACCACGTTCTTGTGCGTCCGGGCCCCGGTGTGGATCAGCTCTCCGCCGGGCAGCACGGCCTCGATGCCCAGAACATAGTCACGGGTCACGCCGTACTTCACGGCTCGCATCCCTCCGGCACAAGTGGCCGCGTTGCCGCCCAGGGTGGAGAAGCGCACGCTGGCCGGGTCCGGAGGATAGTACAGCCCCCGGGCCTGAACCTGGGACTGAAAAGCCCCGGTGACAACCCCCGGCTGCACCTCGGCGGTGAAGTCGTCCTCCTGAATGTCCACCTGGTCCATAGCCAGACAGGACACCACCACTCCTCCGCCCTGGGGCACGCACCCGGCCACCACGTTGGTCCCCCTGGCTCGGGGAAATAGCGGAATCTCTTCCCGGTGCGCCCAAGTCAACAGATCCCGGACCTGCTCCACCGTCCGGGGACGCACCACGGCCCACGGCAAAGCGAACCGCCGACTGGCGTCCGTCCCGTACACGCAGGTCGCCTCCGACTGCTCTAAATAGTCGTCACCGGGAAACTGGCCGCGGAGAAAGGCGCGTTGGTTGGATGTCAGGGGGGAGGGGGGCATGAGGGGAATGGAATCAAATCTCCCGGGCCAGATCCCGATCCATGGCCCGGCGT
>SKYX01000416.1 GCA_007127655.1 Desulfonatronum sp. | reverse complement strand
TTCGAACAAATGGAAAACTCGCAGCAGGCCTTGAAGGCCGAGATGAACAAGCGCTTCGAGCAGGTGGATCAACGCTTCCAGC
Organism: Desulfonatronum sp.; assembly: GCA_007127655.1. GTDB lineage: Bacteria > Desulfobacterota > Desulfovibrionia > Desulfovibrionales > Desulfonatronaceae > Desulfonatronum. The sequence goes on along the minus strand of SKYX01000416.1, from coordinate 2,604 downwards.
AGGTGGATGCCAAGCTGGACAAAATCATTGAGCGCATCGACAAGCGCATCGACGAGGGACTGCGTGAGAATCGCGCCCAGTCATTCCGACTGTTCACCTTCGCCATACCTTCTCGGCCATCTCCATGGTCGGCATGCTTGGAAGGCTGTTCAACGTATTCTAAGAATGCGCTGAAACCTCACAAGGCATCAAACGCCTCCCCCCGCTTTACTCCTGCAAGCATCCGCCTCTTGCTCCCACGCTGAGCGCAAGCATGGGAACGACTTGGCATTTTCCGCATTGCCGATTTTCCGCGATTTCAGTATAAAAAACGCAGGAAGGAGAGCGACCATGCCAGAAACACTTACTGTATCCAGTCGCGGTCAGATCACTCTGCCCGCCGCATTGCGCAAACGCTTCGGTATTCAGGCCGGGGGGGTGCTCATTGCCGAGGAAGGACAGGGAAATATCATTCTCAGGCCGGCGGTGGTCATGGAGGTCGACACCTACTCTGATCAGGATATTTCCGCCTGGGATGCGGAGGATCATCTTCCCGCCAAAGAGCGCGAAGCCATCCTCAAACGGTTCCGGAACAAACCGTGAACCGTCTGTTTCTGGACGCCAACGTGTTGTTCACGGCGGCACACAACCCAGCCGGCAAGGCCTCCTTGATTTTTGACCTGGCCGCCATGGGGCACTGGGCCATTGTCACTTCCGATCAGGCGGTGGAAGAGGCCAGACACAACCTTCGCCTGAAATACCCCGCATGCCTGCCCCGTCTGGAAATGCTGCTCAAGAGCGTGCTGGTTGTGTCCGCAGCAGTCGGCCAAACCTGCCCCCTGAATCTACCCGCCAAGGACGCCCCTATTTTCCTTGCGGCTCTACACTCCAGAGCCACCCACCTGCTGACGGGAGATTTGCGCCACTTCGGTCAATTCATGTACTCTCCTTCACAAACCGAAGGCATAACCATTTGCACTGTCTCAGTCTTTCTCGAACAAGCCCAATGTGACGCGGGATAAAGCTTTCGTCGTTTTTTCTTGCTCCCACGCTCCGCGTTTGGTTCACTCCAACCTGCAAGCGCCCCTGGAGTTGGGGCCGCACACGCGGCCATCGATCCACACTGCTCCACTCAGATTCGCACCGTTCCAATCCGCATCGTCGATTTTGGCCCCCCTCAGATCGGTCTGCCCCATATCCGCCAGGAAAAGATTGGTTCGGGCCATTCTATTGACGGTGTCCCCGTTCAGGAAAGTGATCCGTGAAGAGCTGCATGCCGCCTGATTCTCTGTCGCGAAGCGTACTTCGAAACAACACCAACGTAAAAAACGCGGTACTTCAGCTTGTCCGGCTGAAGTACCGCGTTTTCATTACACAGGGCAAGAGGCTGTAGGGCTACAGGACATTCACCCAAATAGGGTTGGTCATGGCCCAGTTTCCTTGCCCATCCTCAATGACCAGGGCGTACCACGTATTTTTTTCCGGTGTCAGCGCAACGGAGACATATTGCTCGCCAACCCCGTCAGAGCTTTTCCGGAAGGCAAATCCTTCGATCTCACCGTCGTCGTTGAATCTGGACCCTTCGGTCACCACCGTGATCGCATCAACTCCATGAACGGAAACCGCCTTGAAGTTCAGATCAAACCCACTGGCGGGAATATGGATGGTTTGGCCGAAGGCATGCTCGGGATACACCAGTGGACCGGAGGAAACATAGGAGTTGCCTTGTTTCAGAGCCTGGTAATACTTCTCCAGAGTGAAGTCGCCGTCGACCCGCGCGATGGTCCGGGCATTGCCGGACCGGTAGCGCCACACGTCATGCACGTCGCTTCCACCGGCAAGATAGTATTTTTCCTGGTTATTCCAAAACTCCCAAGTCCGCTGCAGTGCCTTGTGGTTATCCTTGGTGGAGATGGCGCCGTTGATTTCGATCAAATCGAAATCCGCGTCCCAGCCACCGGGAACCATGTCGCGTTCCGCGCTGTGAAAATACCCGTACGTGATGTAGGGATGCGCGACCATCACCAGGGCGTCCAGTTCTCTGGCCCTGGCAAAAATCTCTCCTGCCGCGGCGCCGGGGTCAATGGATACGTCCCGCCCATCCAAGGGGATCGGCAGTACATTGATATGTCCCCAGTTCGGGGAAACCTCGATCCCGGAGATGAAGGGAACTGACCTGGACTGGGCCATTTCCGCGATCTGTTCATTGTTGGCAATGGAGTCGTGATCGCTGACAAAAACGATATCCAATCCGCCGGCAAGCTGCGAGCGAACAAGATAATCCGGGGGGGTCACACCGTCCAGAATATCCGAATGGTGGTGCAGGTCCGCCGCATACCAGCCTGAACCCGGCAGGTCGATCAACTGCTCAACGGCTTGAACCAGTTCGTGACGTCCCTCGGACACAACGGACAGATTGACCATCTCCTCTCTGGCCGTGAAATCGGCACCCTTGGAAACAGACAGGACGTACTCGCCCTGAGCCAACTGGAAGCCGGCCTTGCCCAGTTCTTCCAACTCCGTGAAAAAGGTTCTGGCTCCAACGTACTCTACGAGGATTTCCGGCCCCTCAACCACTTCGATCCGGGCGTCAATGGGTTGTTGCGTCTTCTTGTCCACGACGGA